>CAZJTB010000203.1:0-5466 GCA_964548485.1 uncultured Chryseobacterium sp.
GCATGGCGTCGTAGTGCGCGCAGATGATCACGATGTCGTCGGTGCTGCCATCGCCCGGCTTGGTGGCCAGGATGTTCCGGCCCGTGGCGTTGAAGGGCTGCGCCACGGGTGCGTAGCCCAGCTGCACCAGCTTCTGCTCCAGCCAGGCCTGCGCCAGGTCGTTGCCGGCGTTGTTCTTGTGGCGGCTCAACAGGGTGTGCCCGGCGCCATTGATGGTCACCGGCACCTCGCCGCTCAGCTGGCCCACCCAGGTCATCATGGAATCGATGCGCATGGCATCGAGCACGCCCGCGATCACCGGGTTCTGCGCCCGCGCGTCCGGAACAATGAGCAGGGCCAGGGCAATGACCCAAGGGAAGTGCTTAGCGCGCATCATGCGGTTATTGCGTTGCCACCACCCGGCGCACGAATCGGCTGCCCGCGGCCTCAATCACGACCAGGTAGGTAGCCTGGCCCTGCGGCAGGCGCAACTGCCAGGTGGCCTCGCCCATCGGTCGGTGGCGCGCCACCAATGCGCCCTTGGCATCGAGCACGGTGATCTCGTTGGCGCGGCGATCGAGCCCTTCGATCCGCAGCAATCCATCGCGCACCGGATTGGGGAAGATGCGGATGCCCGCCTCGCGCAAGTCATCGACCGCCAGGCTCATGTCGATGACCACCTGCTCCTTCACCAGCACCGGCGAGCCGTTCTCGGCCAGGTACATGTCGCGGAAGCGGTTGATCTCCGGCGTATTGAAGGCGAACATCTCCTCCATCCAGCGCGGTGGCGCGCTCTGGTACCATACACGGGCCTCGATGGTGATCATGCCGGAGTATCCGTTCATGGGCATGCGGTAGTGCGTGATGTCGGAGCCGCTGCCCTCGGCACCGTTGCCGTAGCGGTTGAAATCGATGTCGTCCGGTGGAACGCCCGCGATGAGCGTGGTGTCGTAGCTGATATGGCCGGTGCTGAAGCCCAGCGGCGTCAGGCGGTTGTCCTTGAGCGGGGTCTTCGCGCGCTCGAGCACAGTGGTCTTGTTCCCGTTCACATCGCCCATGACCATCTCGTAGATCTGGGCCTGATCCGGGCTGGTGATCACATCGTGATGCGGCTCCCACTCGGTATCGTGGCCCACCACTTCATAGGTCTCATCCCAGGCGCCGCTGCGGAAGAGCGTGTTGCCCGCATCGTCCTTCACATGCACCTCGATGAAGGCCCGGCGCGCCGGGTAGCCGCTGGGGAACTTGTGGCCCGCGAGGTTCGTGAGCTTCACGTCCACATCGAGCTGGTCGGCCGTTCGGCCCACGATGCTGGTCTCGATGAGCAGGCTGCGCTGCTGCAGCATGCGCGTGGTGCGCGCGATGGTGCTGTCGAAATGGACCTGGTTGGCGGTGAGCTCGAGCTCGGTGTTGTTGTGCTTGAGCAGGTTGAGCATGAACACGTTGGCGCCCACCTGGTGGTGCAGCCCGAAGGGACTGCGCGGCTGCAGGAAGTCGTAGAGCCCCGAGATGACCACCGCATCGTTGATGCGCGGCATGTGGCAGCCCTGACAGGTAACGCCGTTCTCGGGGTCGGCATCGGTGTTGAACGAAGAGTTGAGCCACTCATGGTAGGTGGCCTGCTCCACGAAGTGGTCGCCGGTGAGGTTGCCATCCAGGTCGGCGGTCTCGGTGATGAGGGTATGGCAGCCGGCGCACACGCCTGCCTGCACCATGTGCTCGCCATAGATGGGGTTGTAGCCCACGAAGCTCTCCATGGGCGCGCCGAAAATGGGCGGGTCCTCGGGGGCGCCATAAGGGCCGTAGGTGATGCCCGGGCTGAACTTCAGGTGCCCGCTGAACAGCAAGCCGCTGCTATCGGGGCTCTGCATGTGGCAGGCCAGGCAGCTCACCCCGTCGAGGGCGATGGGGTCCTGGACCAGTTCGGCGATGGAGTATGGGCCCGCTCCCATCAGGTACTTGTCATACCGGCCCATCGGGGCATGGCAGCTCGTGCATTTGTCCTCAAGCGCCGATTGATGGCCGGGATTCACGCTCACCTCATGGCTCACCTTGGCGCGCCAGAAAGGGTCGCGCGCGCTGTTCGCCATCATGGTGCCTCGCCAGTTGTCCGGAGGATTCACATCCTTGCCGTTAGCATCGCGGTTGGCGAACACCGGACCGATGTTGTCCGGGCCATGGCAGCCATAGCAATCGCCACTTGCCCGGAAGAAGTTATTGGCTCCACTGGCCAGGCCCTGCCCGCCGCCACGGAACACCTCGAGCTCGTGCTGCGTGTGATAGGCTCGGGCCTCGGGCAGTCGGCCTTGATCCCAGGCCACCAGCACGCCCACCACACCAATAACGCCAGCGATGGCCGCAGCCCGCAGCGAAAGCGTCTTCATTCCCATCATTCCGAACAGGTTTCGCGCAAGTTAAAGCGCCGCCCTGCGCCACCATGCCCAAGGCCGATGCGGAACTTGGATTTCAGCCCCCTCCCGGTCAGCGGGCCTACGTTATCACGCTCCGCGCTGGCCGCCTCTGCGCACCGCAGCGGCCTTCGGAACGGAGCCCCCGGAGGGCTTCACCTTCGCCGCCGACTCGGCCTTCTTCTTCACGGCCTTCTCCACCACCTTCTTCTCCGGTGCCGCCTCCTTATGGTCGGCCTCCTTGGTGGGCTCCTCCTCTTTCTGGTCGAAAACGCCGGCCTTGAGCAGCTGGCCATACCAGAGGAAGAGCTTTCGCACGTCG
Organism: uncultured Chryseobacterium sp.; assembly: GCA_964548485.1. GTDB lineage: Bacteria > Bacteroidota > Bacteroidia > Flavobacteriales_F > PHOS-HE28 > PHOS-HE28. The sequence continues at coordinate 2,710 of CAZJTB010000203.1, forward strand.
CTGGTGTAGATGCGCTCGCGATCGGCCGTGGGCAGCGCTTGGGTCAGCGCCTTCCACAAGTCGGCTTCGTCCCCTTTCGGATCGGCGGCCTCCTTGCCACCGTTCACCTCGTGCAGCTTCAGCAGCACATCCTTCAGCGGCGCATCGTCGCCGGTGGTGAACATGCTGATCTCGCCCAGGCTGTTCACGCGCACGCTCAGGGGCACTGGGAAGCGCCGTGCATCCTCCAGCGATTCAACGATGAGGGCCTGCTTGTTCTGGCCGATCACGCGGTGCAGGCCGGGCTTGCCGGGAATGGAGATGATTTTGGTAAGGTCCATGGGCTGCGAAGATGAGGAACGGCGGGCGATTCAGGTCTTCTGCTTCCGCTTGCGCGCGGCCGGGAAGAGGATGTTGTTCAGGATGAGCCGGTAGCCCGATGAATTGGGGTGCAGGCTCAGGTCGGTGGGAGGGTCGCCCACCATGTGCTGGTAGTCCTCGGGGTCGTGGCCGCCATAGAAGGTCCATTGCCCAAGGCCGAACTCCCCGTGGATGTACTTGGCCGTGCCCTGGGCCTTGTTCTCGCCCATGACGGTGACGCCCGGCTTGATCAGGTCCTTGCGGAAGGCGGTGGTCTGGCCCATGAAGCCGCGCACCACCTGCTCGTGGCTCTGGCAGAGCATGGTGGGCACGATGTCCCACTTGGCGCTGAAGTCGAAGAGGGTGAAGAAGTCGCGCGTTTGCCCGATGCGGCCGTGGATGTCGGTGGCGTCGATGTCGCTGAACTCGTAGATCATCGGGTCGGTGATCAGGCGGAAGTTGCGGAAGGCGAAAGCCTTGCTGAAGTCGATCTTGCTCTGGCACGCGGGGTCGATGGGATCGTGGTCGAATTCGGCCGCGCAGATATCCACGCCCTCGGCAGCCAGGGCAATATCGTAGCTGTCCGTGCCGCTGCACATGGTGAAGAGGTATCCGCCGCCGGCCACATAATCGCGGATGCGCGTGGCCACGGCCAGCTTCATCTGGCTCACCTTGGCGAAGCCCAGCTGCTTGGCCATGGACTCGCTCTCCTGCACCTGCGCGCGGTACCACGGGGCATTGCTGTAGCTGCGGTAGAACTTGCCGTATTGCCCGGTGAAGTCCTCGTGGTGCAGGTGCAGCCAATCGAACTTCGGCAGCACGCCTGCGATCACCTGCGGGTCGTAGATGCGTTCGTAGGGGATCTCGGCGTAGGTCATCACCAGCGCCACGGCATCGTCCCACGGCTGGAAGCTCTCCGGCGCGTACACGGCGATCTTGGGCGCCTTCTCCAGCTTCACGGCTTCCATGTTCACCTCGGGGTCGGCGATCTCGCGCAGGATTGCCGCGGCCTGCCCGTCGGAGATCACCTGGTGGCTCACCCCGCGCACCAGGCACTCCTGCTCGATGGCCTGGAAGTGATCGATGAGGAAGCTGCCGCCGCGGTAGTTGAGCAGCCACTCCACCGGCACGTCGCGCTGCAGGGTCCAGAACGCGATGCCATAGGCCTTCAGGTGGTCCTTCTGGCTGTTGTCCATGGGAATCAGCAGCTTGGTGGCCAGCGCGGGCAGCACCAGGAGAAGCAGGCTCAGGGTGGCGAGCGCGCGTGGCCGTCTAGAAGGGCGCGTCCTGGTCGTCGGGGCCGAAATCATCGTTCATCCGGCTGGGCCGTGTGATGGTGCGGAGCGCCGCATCACCCGATCCCATGCCATCGGCGAAGGTACCGCCCATGGTCTCCAAGTCGGCGAACTTGGCCAGCTCGGGGATGAAGCGCAGGCGCACGGTATCCAGCGCGCCATTGCGGTGCTTGGCCACGATCACCTCGCCGATGCCGAGGGTGCTGCCATGCTCATCCTCGTAGATCTTGTAGTACTCCGGGCGGTACAGGAAGCATACGATGTCGGCATCCTGCTCAATGGCGCCCGATTCGCGCAGGTCGCTCAGCATGGGCTTCTTGTCGCCGCCTCGGGTCTCCACGGCGCGGCTCAGCTGGCTCAGGGCGATGATGGGGATGTCGAGCTCCTTGGCGATGCTCTTGATGCTGCGGCTGATGCTGCTGATCTCCTGCTCCCGGTTGCCGCCCCGGTTCTCACCGGCCCCGGTCATCAGTTGCAGGTAGTCGATGATGATGAGGTCCACGTTGTGCTGGCTCTTCAAGCGGCGGGCCTTCGCGCGCAGCTCGAAGATGTTCAGCGCGGGGGTATCGTCGATGAAGATGGGGGCCTTGGTGAGGCGGCTGATGTGCTGGTGAAGGATGGCGAACTCCTGGTCGCTGAGGTCGCCCTTGCGCAGCTTCTCGCTGCTGATGCCGGCCTCACTCGCGATCAGGCGCGTGACCAGCTGCGTGCTGCTCATCTCCAGGCTGAACACGGCCACCGCCTTCTTGTGTTCCACGGCGATGTTGCGGGCCATGCTCAGCACGAAGGCGGTCTTGCCCATCGCCGGGCGGGCCGCCACGATCACCATGTCGCTGCGCTGCCAGCCCGCCGTGAGCTTGTCCAGCTGCACGAAGCCGGTGGGGATGCCGCTGACCCCGCCGGTCTTGCTCTTGGCGCTCTCGATGTTGGCGATGGCGTCCTGGATCAGGTCGCTCATCGGCTCGTAGTTCCGCTTGAGGTTGCCGCTGGTGATGGCGTAGAGGTCCTGTTCGGCCTTGTCCAGCAGGTCGAACACGTCCGTGCTGTCGTCGTAGGCATCGCGCTGGGTCTCGGCGCTGATGCGGATCAGCTCGCGCAGGATGTGCTTCTGGCTGATGATGCG
>CAZJTB010000204.1:0-5461 GCA_964548485.1 uncultured Chryseobacterium sp.
AGAAGCTCACCTTCCAACGTCAGGAGGTGAGCAAGGTCGATGCGGTGAGGTACTTCACCGAGAAGGGCGACGAGTACAAGCTGGAACTGCTCCAAGGCCTCAACGACGGGGAGATCACCTTCTACACCCAGGGCAACTTCACTGACCTCTGCCGAGGCCCGCACATCCCCGACACCAGCTTCATCAAGGCCGCCAAGGTGATGAGCGTGGCCGGGGCTTACTGGCGCGGCGATGAGAAGCGCAAGCAGCTCACCCGCCTCTATGCCATCACCTTCCCCAAGCAGAAGGAGCTGGACGAGCACCTGGCCATGATCGAAGAGGCCAAGAAGCGCGACCACCGCAAGCTGGGCAAGGAGATGGACCTCTTCACCTTCAGCGAGCGCGTGGGCGCCGGCCTGCCGCTGTGGATGCCCAAGGGCGCGGCCCTGCGCGAGCGCCTCATCAACTTCATGAAGGAGGCCCAGGAGAAGGCCGGCTACGTGCAGGTGGCCACGCCGCACATCGGCAGCAAGGCCCTGTACGAGACCAGCGGCCACTGGGAGAAATACGGCAAGGACAGCTTCCAGCCCATCAACACGCCGCAGGAAGGCGAGCTCTTCATGCTCAAACCCATGAACTGCCCGCACCACTGCGAGATCTTCGCCAGCCGACCGCGCAGCTACAAGGACCTGCCCTTGCGCTTCGCCGAATTCGGCACCGTGTACCGCTACGAGCAGAGCGGCGAACTGCATGGCCTGGCCCGCGTGCGCGGCTTCACCCAGGACGATGCGCACCTCTTCTGCCGACCCGATCAAGTGAAGGAGGAGTTCCTGAAGGTGATCGATCTTGTCCTACTGGTGCTCAGGGCGTTGAACTTCGAGAAATTCGAGGCCCAGGTGAGCCTCCGCGACAAGGAGGACCGCAGCAAGTACATCGGCAGCGAGGAGAATTGGCAGAAGGCCGAGCAGGCCATCATCGAGGCCGCCGCCGAATGCGGCATGGAGACCATCGTGGAGTACGGCGAGGCGGCCTTCTATGGTCCCAAGCTGGACTTCATGGTGAAGGACGCCTTGGGCCGCCGTTGGCAGCTGGGCACCATCCAGGTGGACTACAACCTGCCTGAGCGCTTCGAGCTGGAATACGTGGGCAGCGACAACGCGCGCCACCGCCCAGTGATGATCCACCGCGCGCCCTTTGGCTCGCTGGAGCGCTTCATCGCCGTCATCATCGAGCACACCGCCGGGCGCTTCCCGCTCTGGCTGGCACCGGAGCAGGCCATCATCCTGCCCATCAGCGACAAGTTCATCGAGGCCGCCAACGCTGCCAACGCACGGCTGCACGCCTTGGGCATCCGGGCCACGGTGGATGAGCGCAGCGAGAAGATCGGCCGCAAGATCCGCGACGCCGAGATGGCCAAGCAGCCTTTCATGCTCATCCTCGGCGAGAAAGAGGTGGAGCAGGGCACCCTCAGCGTGCGCGAGCACGGTGCCGGCGACATCGGCGCCATGACCCCGGAGGCCTTCGCCGGCCTCATCAACGAGCGCATCGCGGCGCAGTTGGGCCAGGCAACGGTGGCTTAACGTGCTGGCCGATAGGGAAAGATGCCGATATTCGCGCCCTCAAACTCCGGGACAGGTGTGCCCGGAGACCGAACCAAACCCCGATAAGTGGCAGGTCCCCCCTATCGTCCCAGTGGTCCGCCGCGCCCTCTAGCGGGCGGCCCCCGTCGTCCCTTCCGCGGTCGCGTCATCAAGGAAGACCCGCACCGGATCAACAACAAGATCTACGGGGTGAACGAGGTGCGCCTCGTGGGCGAGAACGTGGAACAGGGCGTCTATCCGTTCAGCCAGGCGCTCCGCATGGCCGAGGACATGGGCCTCGACCTGGTGGAGATCAGCGGCACGGCAACGCCCATCGTTTGCCGGATCACCGACTACAAGAAGTTCCTCTACGACCTCAAGAAGAAGCAGAAGGAGATCAAGGCCAAGCAGAGCACCGTTGAGGTGAAGGAGATCCGCTTCGGGCCCAACACCGACGAGCACGATGTGAACTTCAAGCTGAAGCACGCGCGCGCCTTCCTGCAGGAGGGCCACAAGGTGAAGGCCTTCGTGTTCTTCCGCGGCCGCACCATCGTGTTCAAGGAGCGCGGCGAGATCCTGCTGCTGAAGTTCGCCCAGGACCTGGAGGATGTAGGACTGGTGGAGAGCATGCCCAAGCTCGAGGGCAAGCGCATGATCATGTTCCTGATCCCGAAGAAGAAGAAATAGCGGCGCAGCCATTCGCTTCAACAGCACAGCGAGCCGCATCAACCAGCACAACGCGAATCCGGGTCAAGACCGGATAGACCATCCAAAGACGAGAGACCATGCCCAAGATGAAGACCAAGTCCGGCGCCAAGAAGCGATTCAAGCTCACCGGCACCGGCGAGATCAAGCACAAGCACGCCTTCAAGCGCCACATCCTCACCAAGAAGGAGACGAAGCGCAAGCGGGCCCTCACCAAGACGGGCATCGTGCACGCCGTGGACAAGAAGAACGTGCTCGATCTGCTGAAGTAAGCAACCCCAACCGCACCGGGTCATCAATAGGTAGCGTTAACCAGGGCACGCAGCACCAAAGACCAGCCAAGCGCTGACGCTCGCGCCCGAAAACCAAGTGGAACCATGCCACGCAGTCAGAACAAGGTAGCCGCCAAAGCGAGGAGGAAGAAGATCCTCGACATGGCGAAGGGCAACTTCGGTCGCCGCAAGAACGTGCACACCGTCGCGAAGAACACGGTGGAGAAGGGCCTGCTGCACGCCTACGACGGGCGCCGCCTGAAGAAGCGCGACTTCCGCGCCCTGTGGATCCAGCGGATCAACGCCGCTGCCCGCCTCAACGGCATCAGCTACAGCGTGCTCATGAGCAAGCTGAAGGCCGCCAGCATCGACCTGGACCGCAAGGCCCTGGCCGAGATCGCCTACAGCGATGCCGCCGCATTCACGGCCATCGTGAACAAGGTGAAGTAAGCGCGCCGTAAGGAGCAACTCGAACGGAGGGGGCCGCAAGCCCCCTCCGCCTTTTCGGCCGCGCAGCAACTAGATTCGTGCGAGCGCCGGGGCAATCGGTGCGCCCAACGCATGAGCCATCGCATCGCCATCATCTCCGGAAGCGTGCGCCAGGGGCGGCAGAGCCATCGCGTGGCGCTGCACCTTGAGCGCGCCGCGAAGGCCGCTGGCTTTGTAACGGACCTGCTCGATCTGGCCGCGCTCGATCTCCCGCTCTTCCGCGAACGGCTGCGGCACCAGCAGGAGCCCCATGCGGGCGCTTCGGATTTCGCGCGGCGCGTGGTGCAGGCCGATGGCGTGGTGCTGGTGACCCCCGAGTACAATGGCGGCTATCCGGCCAGCGTGAAGAACATCGTGGACCTGCTCACCGATGAATGGAAGCGAAAGCCGGTGGCCATCTGCACGGTGAGCGATGGCGCATTCGGCGGCACGCAGGTGATCACCTCCCTCCTCTTCACCCTGTGGAAGATCAAGGCCTGGGTGGTGAATGCGCACCTGCCGGTGCCGAAGGTGAGCGAGGCCTTCGATGCCGATGGCCATCCACGCGACAGCGAGGCCTGGGCCAAGCGGACAGCCGCCTTCCTGACCGAGCTGGCCTGGGCCATGGAAGCGCGCGGGCGCATGGCCCGCTAATCGCCTGTTCGGGACTTAAGCCTTCGCGGGCACGGGCTGCATCACGCGCAGCAGCACTTCCACCGCGCGATCCACCTCCTCCTCCGTCGTGTATCGGCTGAAGGAGAAGCGGATGTTGGCGCCGGGCCGCTCGGGATACAGCGCGGCGAGCACATGGCTGCCCTTGTTGCTGCCGCTGCTGCACGCGCTGCCGCCGCTGCAGGCCACGCCTTCGATGTCCAGGTTGTACAGCAGCATCTCGCTGCGGCCATCGTCGGGGAAGCGCACGCTGAGCACCGTGTAGAGGGCATCGTCGCTGGTGTCGCCGTTGAAGCCAACGCCTGGCACGGCCTCTGTGAGCCGGCGCATCATGCGCTTCTTCAGCCCCAGCACATGACGCTGATGCCCTTCGAGGTCCTCGTAGGCCAATTCCATGGCGCGGGCCAGGCCCACGATGCCGGCGATGTTCTCCGTGCCCGCGCGCATGTTCCGCTCCTGCGCGCCACCATGGATCATGGGCTTGATGCCGGCCTGGCGCATGTAGAGGAAGCCCGTGCCCTTGGGGCCATGGAACTTGTGGGCGGCGCAGGTGATGAAATCAACGGGCGTGCTGGAGAGGTCGAAGGCATAATGCCCCATGGTCTGCACGGTGTCGCTGTGGAAAAGCGCGCCGTAGCGGTGGCAGAGCGCACCCACCGCGTGCAGGTCGATGCGCGTGCCGATCTCGTTGTTCGCGTGCATGAGCGAGACCAGGGCTCCCTGGCCCTGCGTGGCCTTCAGGAGCTCCTCCAGGTGGCTGAGGTCAGGCTGGCCATCCGGCTGAAGGCGCACCCAGTGGACCTGCGCGGCACCCACGTTGCCAAGCGCATGCGCAGTGAGCTCCACAGCGTGGTGCTCGATGGCGCTGGTGATGATGTGGCGCACGCCCAGGTCGCGCACCGCGCCCTGCAGCACCATGTTGTCGGCCTCGGTGCCGCCACTGGTGAACACGATGTCGCCGGGCGCGCAGTGCAGGAGCCTCGCCACGGTGCGCCGGGCGCGCTCCACCGCGGCACGGGTGGTGCGGCCGAAGGCGTGGATGGCCGAAGGATTGCCGAAGTGCTCCCTCAGGTAGGGCACCATGGCGTCGAACACTTCCGGCGCGAGCGGCGTGGTGGCGGCGTTGTCGAGGTAGATGCTGTTCATGGCTTCGTTGGTCTAGCCGTGCTCATGCCCCCACACCGGTTGCTGCCTCCTTCAATTCGGTCATGATGCGCTGGGCCAGCGTGTCGGCCTCGGCCATGGTGCCCGCCTCGGCATAGATGCGGATAATGGGCTCGGTGTTGCTGCGGCGCAGGTGCACCCAGGTCTGCCCGAACTCGATGCGCAGCCCATCCACGGTGCTGCACGGCTGCTCCTTGTACCGCGCGCCGATCGCATCCACGATGGCCTGCACATCCATGCCAGGGTCAAGCTCCACCTTGTTCTTGCTGATGAAGTAATCCGGGTATGAGCGGCGGAGTTCCAGGGCGCTCTTGCCGCTGCGCGCCAGCAGGGTGAGGAATAGGGCGATGCCCACGAGCGCGTCGCGCCCATGGTGCAGCTCGCCGAGGATGACCCCGCCATTGCCTTCGCCGCCGATGGGCGCGCCCACCTGGCGCATCAATTCCACCACATTCACCTCGCCTACCGCACTCGCGTGGCGCTTCCGCCCGTGCCGGGCGGCGATGTCGTCCAGGGCCCGCGTGCTGCTCAGGTTGCTCACCGTATCGCCCGGACGGTGCGCGAGCACATGGTCCGCGCAGGCCACCAGGGTGTATTCCTCGCCGAAGAGGCTGCCGTCCT
>CAZJTB010000205.1:0-5399 GCA_964548485.1 uncultured Chryseobacterium sp.
CTGATGGCGATGGCCGCCACCATTTCCGGCGAGGCCACGAAGGCGTGGGTGTTGGGGTTGCCGTCGGCGCGTTTGGCGAAGTTGCGGTTGAACGAATGCACGATGGAGTTCTTCTCTTGCTTGTCGGCGCCCTCACGTGCCCATTGGCCGATGCACGGACCGCAGGCGTTGGTGAAGATGGTGGCTCCGCTCTTCTCGAAGGTCTCGATGAAGCCATCGCGCTCGATCGTGAAGCGCACCTGTTCGGAACCGGGGTTGATGCCCAAGTGGGACTTCGGCTTGAGGCCTTTGCTCACGGCGTCGGCCACAATGCTGGCGGCGCGGCTGATGTCCTCGTAGCTGCTGTTGGTGCAGGAGCCGATGAGCGCCCATTCGATCTCGGTGGGCCAGCCGTTGGCGGCGGCTTTCTCCTTCATCTCGCTCACGGGCGTGGCCAGGTCGGGGGTGAAGGGGCCGTTGAGGTGCGGGCTCAGGGTACTGAGGTCGATCTCGATCACCTGGTCGAAGTAGGTGGCCGGGTCGGCGTACACCTCGGGGTCGCCGGTGAGGTCGGCGGCGATCCTATCGGCCATAGCAGCCACTTCCGCGCGGCCGGTGGCTTTCAGGTAGCGACGCATGCTGTCGTCGTAGCCGAAAGTGCTGGTGGTAGCGCCGATCTCAGCGCCCATGTTGGCGATGGTGCCCTTGCCGGTGCAACTCATGCTTTCGGCACCAGGGCCGAAGTACTCCACGATCGCACCCGTTCCGCCTTTCACCGTGAGGATGCCGGCCACCTTCAGGATCACATCCTTCGGTGCGGTCCAGCCGTTGAGCTTGCCCGTGAGCTTCACGCCGATGAGCTTGGGGAACTTGAGCTCCCAGGGCAGGCCACTCATCACGTCGCAAGCATCCGCACCGCCCACGCCGATGGCCACCATGCCCAGGCCGCCGGCGTTCACCGTGTGGCTGTCGGTGCCGATCATCATGCCGCCGGGGAAGGCGTAGTTCTCCAGCATCACCTGGTGGATGATGCCGGCGCCGGGCTTCCAGAAGCCGATGCCGTACTTGTTGCTGATGCTCTCCAGGAAATTGAAGACCTCGTTGCTCTTGTTGAGCGCGTCCTGCAGGTCCTGCTTGGCGCCCACGCGGGCCTGAATCAGGTGATCGCAGTGCACGGTGCTGGGCACGGCCACCTTCTTGCGGCCGGTGGTGCTGAACTGGAGCAGGGCCATCTGGGCGGTGGCGTCCTGCATGGTCACGCGGTCGGGGGCGAAATCCACGTAGTCCTTGCCGCGGCTGAAGGCGGTCTTCGGCTCGCCGTCCCAGAGGTGGGCGTAGAGGATCTTCTCGCTGAGGGTCAGGGGGCGGCCAACGACCTTGCGAGCGGCGGCCACGCGTGCGGGGAAGCGGTCGTACACCGCTTTGATCATGTCGAGGTCGAAGATCTGGCTCATCAACGGGCGGGATTTGCGGCGGCGAAAGTAACCCGCTGAAGGCTAGGGCACGAAGCGTGGCGGGCCGCTCGCGCGGCCCGCCACGATCGCAATGGCCGAATTGCTATTCAGAGATGGCGGCCACCAGGTTATCCATGGCCGCTTGGTTGTTGGGGCCACCACCCATGGCGGTGGCATTAGCCAGCAGGTCAAGCCCGACCATGAGCAGGGCGACATTCACCTTGGCCGCGATGACCACGGTGCCACCATCGACATCGCGGTGGAAGTGGATATGGTCTTCGCGCAGCAGCGCATCCGTGGCGCAGTGGTAGGTGAAGGGCACGTCCTGGGCGTCATCGAAATCACCGTCCCCATTACCATCCACATGGCCTTCCATGTTCAGGAACTTATAGCCCGCCATGGGGTTCCAGCTCCAGTGCATGCCAGGGATATTGAGCGGATAGGTTGCCGCCACGGGATCGGCATGATTCACCGTGCTGTTGAGGCCCAGGCTGAAATGCACCTCGTGGATATGGCCGTGGCCCATGGTGCCGATGGTCTGCGCCACAGGGTTGGCGGCATCAGCCAGCACAGCGGTGTTCGCATAGCTGGCCACCACGTTCATGGCATCATCCTTCAGGATGAAGTCAGAGGCATAGAACTTCAGCGTGGAGAACTTGATGGCGTGGCCCGCGCCATCGGTGTACGCGGCGTTGATGTCGAAGGCGCTGGTGCCATGGACGAAATCGAACCGGGCCTGAATGGTGGCCGTATGGTCGTGATCATCATGGTTGTGGTCGTCATCCTTGTCCTTCTTGCAGGCTGAGAGTGCGAGGGCCGTGATGGCCAGGAGAGCGATCTTGCTCGTGTTCATGTGTTCAGTGTTGTTTCAGGTTGTAGGTGAGCCCGACGATCACACGTTCCCGATTCGGCACCATGAGCTCTCCCAATTGACGCGCGAAGGCGTACTGGAAGGTGCCCAAGAGGGCCCAGGAGCGCCACCACACGCGGACTCCGGCGTGGGTGTAGAAAGTGGAGCTGCCGGTGCCAGCCACGGGTTCATCGTGGTGCGCATCCTTGCCGGTCAGCTCATGATACAGGCCCAAGGCGGGCAGCAGCTTCCATTCCTGGCCCAGCTCGTACCGGCGGAACGCCTCAACGGTGGTGCTGAGGCCGTGGCCCATGCGATAGCCATCGCCGTCGTGGCCATTGGCCCGCCCGATGGTTATGATCGAAGCGCCATTCCGCCCGCGGCGCACGCTGTACTCCGCGCTGAAGAGCGCATCCCACGCCCGTGTGCCCGGCTGCAGGTCGTGGGCCACCACCGCATCGCGATAGGTGAGGTTGTTCCTGCCCAGCGGCGCTTTGGCACCCGCGCCGAGCATCACCCGGTGCACGGTGCGCTCATCGGTGGTGGTGCAGCGCGTATTGGCCACCAAGTAGCGCGCGAGCAGCAGCGGATCGCCCACGCCATACACGTCGGCGCTGATGATCCCATCCACCGCCTGGTAGTTGTTCACCAAGGGAAGCGCGCCCAGCACGGCAAGGCGCGGGGAGAGCCACAGCTCGCCACGCAGCTCCAAGACCTGGTAGAGCTCGCGGTAGCGCCGTGGGCCGGCAACGGCATCGTGGCCGCCATGCTTGACCATCTTGGCCAGCGAAGCCCCGCCCACCGCGCCTTCCAGGCGGCGGTAGCGGTATAGCAGCGAAACCGAGCTCATGCGGTCGTTCGGCTGTATTCCGAGGAAGATGCCGCACACATCGCACGGCATGGCCCAACCGGGCAGCAATGCCACCAGCAGGGCGAGAAGGATTCTCATGATCGGGTGATTGAGGTTGCACCATGCGCCAGCCTCGGCCAGCGCCATCCGGTTGACCTCAGCACCAAGGCACGTGCTCGGCTGAACGCGCGTGCCCTTCCTCCGTATCGGCTGGCCTTTCAGCAGCCAACCTTGCGGCGCTCACGGCGGGTGCCGGCATGGTGCCCGCTGCACGCACAAGAACCATGGGGAACTCGCGGAACCGCAGGTCCTCCGCCGGGAATCCTCGCTCGGCTTCGCGCTCCAGGGCCTTCAGACGCTTGCTCAGCTGGCATTCGCCATGACAGGTGCGCATGCCCTCCGCCACATCGCGCTGCACGCAGAGCTCGCGCTCGATGTAGGAACGTCGCAATTGGAACTCCAGCAAAGCCAACGACGGCGCCAGCATCACGGCGGCCACCACCAATGCGGTCGTGATGGAGATGAGGGAGCGCACGGCGCGAAACTAACTTGGATCAGGGGCACGCGAATGATGCGTGTCACCGGACCCCAGGGCGATCATCTTTGGCGCGCAACGCGAGCCCATGCACGCCGGACGCCGATACACCCTCACGCAGGTCGTGCGCTGGACACGGCGCGACATCTATTTCTTCCTGATCCTCGGGGCGGTGCCCACCGCGCTGTACCACTTCCTGGGCTGGACCTGGCTCACCATTCCCTGGGTGCCCATCGCCATCGTGGGCACGGCGGTGGCCTTCATCGTGGGTTTCAAGAACAACGCCACCTACGGCCGGCTGTGGGAGGCGCGCCAGATCTATGGCGCCATCGTGAACAGCAGCCGCTCGTGGGGAATCCTCGCGCGTGATCTTGTGGCCGATGGCGAAGCGGCCCGTCGGCTCATCCACCGTCACATCGCATGGCTCCATGCGCTGCGCTACTAGCTGCGCCAGCCGCGCGCCTGGGAGCACGCCATCAAGGTGTACAACCGGGAGTTCCGGCGCATTTACACGGTGGAAGAGCAGGACGGGCCACCGCTCGCCGAAGCGCTGGGCGGCCTGCTGCCCGAGGGCGAGCGCGATGCGGTGCTGCGGAAGAGCAATGCCGCCGCGCAGCTGCTAGCCTGGCAATCGAAGGACCTGGCCGAGCTGCACGCGCGCGGCGCCATCGCCACCCTGCACCATGTGGAGCTGGAGCGGCAGCTGGTTGACCTGTACGAGCAGCAGGGCAAATGCGAGCGCATCAAGAACTTCCCCTATCCCCGGCAATACGCCACCATCAACCTCATGTTCGTGCGGCTCTTCAATTGGATGGTGCCCTTCGGCATGCTGGGCGAATTCGCCAAGCTGGGGCCGGGCTTCATCTGGCTCACGGTGCCCTTCACGGCGGTGGTGGCCTGGGTGTTCATGATGATGGAGCGCATCGGCGAGGCCACGGAGAACCCTTTCGAGGGCAGCGCGAACGACGTGCCCATCACCGCCATCACGCGCGCCATCGAGATCGACCTGCGCGAGATGCTCGGCGAGGAGCACGGCCTGAAGCCTTTGCAGCCGGTGAACGAGATCCTGCTGTGAGCACCGCCGGCATGCGGCCCCGGCCCCGCCGATGAGGCCCCCCAACGAAGAAGGGCCGCCTTGCGGCAGCCCTTCATTCGTTCAATCGGTCGTGGATCACTCCTCCACCACCTCGAAGGGGATGGTGCGCACCACATCGCGGTGGAAGGCCACTTCAGCCTCGTACTTGCCGATGCTCTTGATGGCCTCGCCCTTGATCTTGATGCTCTTGCGGTCCACCTCGAAGCCGAGGGCCTTGAGGGCATCGGCGATCATGATGGTGTTCACGCTGCCGAAGATGCGGCCCTTCTCGCCCACCTTGGCGCCGATCTTCAGGCTCTTGCCCTCCACGCTGGTGGCCAGCGCCTCGGCATCCGCCTTGATCTTGGCCAGCTTGTGGGCGCGCTGCTTCAGCGTTTCGCCGAGCTGCTTCTTCTCGCTGGGGGTGGCCACCACGGCCAGGCCGCGGGGCACCAGGAAATTGCGGGCGTAGCCCTCGCGCACCTTCACCACGTCGTTGGCGTAGCCCAGGTTCTCCACGTCTTGCTTCAGGATCACTTCCATTGGTCTGGCGTGTTGCGGGGTTACTTCATCATGTCAGCCACGTACGGCATCAGCGCCAGATGGCGGCTGCGCTTCACGGCCTGGCCCACCTTGCGCTGGAACTTCAGGCTGGT
>CAZJTB010000206.1:0-5383 GCA_964548485.1 uncultured Chryseobacterium sp.
GGGGAAGCGGATGCCTTCGGGGTTGGCGATGGTGCTCCAATCGAGCCAGGCCTCCTCCACGGTGAACACCCAGTCCTTGGCGCCTGGCACCTCGAAGGGGTCCATGGTGAAGGCGGCCATCACGTTCCATTCGTTCACAGCGCCGCCATGCACGGCCTCGCGGCACACGCTGAACTTGAAGCGCGCCTCCACCTTCGCCGTGCCCGCCGGTTCGTGGTCGCCCTCGGGCACGATGGTGCCCCGGTCGAACTTCACCCCGCATGCCACCTGCAGGCACTTGAAGCCGTTGCAGTCCCAATCCACGTATGTGATGTTGCTCACGTCGGTGCTGGCGCCGCCGCGGAAGCGGAACTCGGTGTCCAGGTCACCGGTCACCAGCACGTCGTTGGGCAGGTAGGCGCGGCCCTCGTCGCCAAGGCCGTCAGGCGTGAAGCACATATCGCCGATGCCGAAGGAGAGCATGGTGTGGATCTCCATCACGTCGATGCCGGCCACCATGTCGAGGCTCGCGCGCAAGGAATCGAAGCGCATGTGGATGATGCCGAGCGTGACCTGCCGCCCGCCGATCTCGCGGTCGATCCCGATGGGCAGGCCGATCTCGCTGCCGGTGCTGAAGAGGCTCACCAAACGGGCGCCGTCCTGGATCAGGCCGTTCATCGTTTCCACATCGCTCGCGCTCATGGTGGGTATCCGACGCACCCCGCTGGTGACCATGGTGAGCGAAGGCGGGTTCCAATCGCGCCGCGCCTCCACGCGCCCGCGCAGCATGCGCCCATCGCTGTTCCATTGCAGCCCGCTGAATTCCACCATGATGTTCACCTCGTTGAGGAAGCGCACGGGGATCTTGCCGGTGCCGCTGTAGGTGGTGCTCCCGCTCACGGTGAGCACCGTCATGTTGAACTTGCCCACGCGCACCACGGAGCCCACGGCCAGGCCGCCAACGGGGCTGGTGTTGGTGAGGGCATCGGCGAGGCAGGGGCTCACGCACGGCCCGGCGGCAGGCTCCTCCGGCGTGCCGGGACCGCCTGCCGTTGGCGCATCGTCGCAGCGCCCCACGCAGAAGCGGAACACCTCGCTGGTGTTGTAGTTGGCGCTGGTGAGGCTGTTCGGGTCGGTCTTCCAATGCACGCGCCAGAAGTAGGTGCCCTCGTCGGTCAGGTTCACCGTGGCGCTGATGTCCTTGTAGAGGTCGGCCGCGAAGGCGCTGGGCGAGAGCAGCGCATCATCGATGCTCCACACGCGGTCGGTGAGGCGGCCGTTGGCGGTGTGCACCGTGCTGCTGAAGTCGCTTTGGCGGCTCACTTCCAGCAGCCAGTGCTCATGGTGCCAGCCGTCGATGAAGGTGGTGCCTGCGTTCAGGCTGCCATCGTCGTGCGCCACGGCCTGCACCACGGCGTAGGGCGGCAGCAGGTTCGAAGGCTCGTCCGCGCTATGCCAGCGCAGGGTAACCGCGCCGGCGGGCACGATGGTGCCGGTGGCCGGCTCCTGCGGGCGCGACGGCCCCATCCCGATGCCGAAGGGCTCCTCGCCGCTGTCGCCGTGCGTGGTGTTGCCCCCGAGGGTGAAGTCGCCCACCGTGCGCCACTGGTAGCGGCGGCCGCGCCGGAAGCTGCCGTCCGGCAGCGCGCTGTTGGGATGGAACACCGAGAGGTGCTGGGATTCCCGCGCCGTGATCCCGCCGAAGGTCACCAGGCTCTGCGAGCCCGGCGGGCCGCTGGGCCAGCGCAGCGTGCGCCCGTAGTCGGGCAGGGAGGCGCCACCGATCTCGCGCAATGTGGTGGTGTAGGTGAAGCGCGTGTAGTTCATGAACGGTTCGAACATGGTCACCACGTTCACGAAGTCGAAGGGCACCCAATCGTTGCCCTGCGGCCATACAGGGCGCAGCACGCCATTACCGCTCACCCCTTGGGGGGCGTATAGGAAGGAGCACACCTCGCTGCGCACCAGCGCGCGCTCGCTGAATAGGCCGCCGTTGAGCACGGCCGACACGCGCACCGCGTAGCGGAAACCGTCATCGAGCATCAGCTCATCGGGTATCTCGATGTTGGCGAAGAGGTCCTCGGTGAGCAGCGTGAAGAGCTCAGGCACGGTGGCGCTGAGGATGGCGTCGTTGGCATCGCCCTCGCGGCCGTCGATGGGGTCGATGCGCGCGATGTCGAGCCGGTAGCTGATCTCGCCGGCCAGCGCGGGCGGCGGGCTGAAGGTCCAGGCCACCTGCAGCACGCCATCGGGCAGCATGAAGGCGGTGTTGCAGATGTTGGTGAGGATGGGCGGCTGCGGATGCACCACCACCCAGCTGGCGCAACCGGCGGGGATGGGTGCGCTCAGCGGCTCCCCATCGGGGCAGGACAGCAGCTGCACGCAGATCTGCCAAACGCCCTCGGGCAGCATCTGCTGATCGCGGATCTGCGCGTAGGTGATGCCGGTGAACTCGAAGTCGCTCTGGCTGATGCTCCCGTTGAAGCGGTCGCTGAGCTCCTCCAGGGTGAAGGTCTGCGGCCCGCTCGCGATGTCGATGCACTGGCTGGCGGCGAAGGTTGGCCGCGAGCGGATGGTGATGCCGCGCTCCTCGCAGCGCAGGGTGGCCACCGCGGTGGCCGATCGCGGCGCACCGCTGTTGTTGATGAAGATGGTGGCGCCCGCGGCCTGGTCGCTGAGCTCGGCCCAGGTGAGCGGCGGCGGCATGGGCGCGGTGGTGCTCACCGTCATGGGGTACTGCGCCCGCGCGCCGGTGGCGGCGGCGGCCAGCAGCAGCGTCAAGGCGGCATGGATGAGCGGTCGGGTCACTCTCATGGCGTGGCGGGTTTGCGCTCGCGTTTCCGGAATTCCACGGAATAGGTGGCCTGCACCCGGAGCTGGTACTGGCTGTCCTCAAAGCGTTCGTTGGTGCTGCGGCCGGTGTAGTTCACCCCGATGCCGAAGCGATGCAGCTCGGCGATGCGCTGGTCGAGCCCGGCGTTGGCCACCAGGGAGGTGCTGCCGCCGTAGCGCTCGCCGCGGTTCAGGTAGAAGGCGGCGCGCGCGTTCACCCCGGTGCGGTCGCGGTTGAAGCCCTTGCGCGCGTTGAGCGAGGCGCCGTTGCGTGTGCGGCCCAGCCCCGCGCTCTCGAACACGCTAAGGGTGAGGCGCGCGCCCCAGCTGAAGGCATGCTTCTTCTGCTGCGAGCGATAGCCGATGCTGCCCGTGTAGGTGACGGTGGTGGTGGCCGGCTGCGACGGATAGCCTTCGTTGGTGAAGCCCTGATAGCCCACCGCGACGTCCATGTTGCGCGTGCTGCCCTTGGCGGTGTTGCGGAAGCGCAGGCCCGTGTTCAGCGTGATGTTGTCCGAGAGCTGCCGGAGCGTGAGCGTATCGGTGCCAGCGGCCTCGTAGGCGCTGCGCACGTTCGCCTCGAAGTTGCTCCAGTTGAGCATGATGGTGACCACCTTGCCGCTGGCATAGGTGAGACCTGCGCTGCCGATGGTGCGGCGCGTGCTGGTGGCCAGCGCCTCAGCCAGGTTGTTGCGCTGCACGCCCAGGGAACCGGTGAGGCGCAGCTTCTGCCCGAGGATGCCCGTGCCGATGCTGCCGCGGATGTTCTCCACGTCGCGCAGGAAGAAGTAGTTGCCCAGCGATTGGAACAGCGGGTCGATGCGGTCGTAATGCGCGCTCACCGTGAAGCCCTTGCGGTTGTAGCTCAGCCCGGTCTTCACGGCCGTGCCGCGCCGCGTGCTCTGGTCCAGGTTGAAGAGGAAGGTGTCGTAATCGTTCGAGGCCTCGTTGCCCCCGCCTTCGCGCGTGCTGGGCTTCGGCCCCACGTTGTGCAGGCTGCCCGCCGCGTCCACCTGCAGCTGCAGCGGCTTGGCCAGCTGTACGGCCGCGCCGATGCCGAGCACGAGGTTCTCCTCCGGCTGCTCGCCGCCGTAGCGCCCGCGCTGCAGGGCGATGGGGTCGTAATCGTCCTTCGCCCGGAAGAGCACCACATCCACGTGGTTCGCCTGCGTGCCCGCGCCCACTTTCATCGCCATGCCCGTTCGGCGGAAGGCGGGCTCCACCACCGCATCGGCCGTGGTGTCGGCGAACACCTCGCGGCGCAGCTGGCCGTACATGGCGGCAAAGCGGAATTTCCCCGGCGTGAGCTCTAGCCCACCGCCCAGGAAGCGCTGCCCGCTCATCGTGAGCTCGCTGAACTGCATGCTGCGGTGGCCGATGTGCGCGGTGGCCCACTTGTAGCGCGGGCTCAGGCCGTACTGGTTGAAGGGCTGGCGGAACTCGCGTTCCTTCTCGCTGAAGGTGAAGCTGAAGGGGATCTGCAGCTCGTAGAGGCTCAGGCTCATTCGGCCGCTGATGCCCCAGGTGAAGGGCGCCATGCGCGGATCGCTAAGGTCGGTGGTGTAGGCCGCGCCGAACGCGCTGAGGCCCCCGGTGAGGCTCACGGGGTCCTTCTGGCCGATGCGCTCGAGGTCCTGGGCCATGAGCCATGATCCATGCAGGGCCCAGATCGCACAGGCGATGAGGGAGGCATTGCGGAGGCCCGGCATGGCGAACACGAAGAACCGGCAGGCATGCGTGGGGCCATGCGTGTACTAGTACCAGCCGCATTCTGGGGTTCTAGAACATGTCGTCGTCCGTTCAAATAGCGGTCTCCTTTGCACCACAATTAGCCCATGGCCATGAGACTCCCTGCCATCCTCGCGATCGCGCTTATCGCCCTTGGTTCCGCATGCAAGAAGGACAAGGATGATCCCGCGCCCTCTGGCGGCGGCGGTACGGCGGTCGAGGGCCCCAAGGTCGCCTTCACCATCAACGGCGATGGCTTCGCGAACCAAGCCATCACCATCACGGCGGCCTCTGCATCGGGCAACGCGGCATACTCCACTGCCGACAATGAGACCAGCGGCACCGTGATGGCCGATGCCAACAACAGCTTCGTGCTGCTCTTCGACGGGAACAGCCCCGCCACGCTCACCTGCACCGGTGGCGTGGGCGCCGTGAACTTCTCCCTGCGCACTGGCGGGCAGCTCTACATCAGCCAGAACAACACCGTGGCGATCACCGCCTATGGCGCGGTGGGCGGCTTCATCACGGGCACCTTCACCGGCACGGTGCTGCGCAGCAACGGCGCCTCAGCGGGAACAGCGGCCACCATCAGCAACGGCACCTTCCGGTTCCGGCGCGTGAGCGATGTGTAGGGCTTAACCCCCGATGCTCACCATCGGCCGCGCGCTGAGGTCGTGCAGCACCTCCTGCTGCTTCTCCGGCTTGAAGGGCGGCAAACCACCCAGCATGGCGTGCTTCGCCAGCACGTTCGCCTCGATCAGCGGCGCGATGTCCTCCCCGCGGCGCAGGGCTGAGAGCAGGTCGGTCTCCTCGCGCGCGAAGAGGCAGTTGCGCATCTTCCCTT
>CAZJTB010000207.1:0-5379 GCA_964548485.1 uncultured Chryseobacterium sp.
CGGTTGGCCTTGTAGTCGAGCAGGGTCTCGTGGCGCTCGGTGGGCGCGGCGGTGTCGAAGACCACGGCGATGTGCGTGGGCTTCTCGCGCTTGATCAGGTCGAGCAGCGTGGTGGTGAAGCCGAAGGCCGCGCTGGTGTTGAGGCCCTTGCTGTTGACGCGCGGCGACTTGATGAAGCTGAAGTAGGCGCGGTAGATGAGCGCGTAGGCGTCGAGCAGGAAGAGGCGCTTGTCGTCTGAGCCTAGCCGTTGGTCTGCCATGGGTTGAAGGGCACCCCCGTGCGAGGCCCCGTGCGGGGCAAGGTAGGCGCCCAATCCCGATGGATACCCAATCGAGCAACGTGGTCGGCTGGAGCTGCGTCACGTCATAGCTTGGGCCCTCGAATGGAATCGCGGTGGAGAACGCTGAGCATCACAGGGGCCATTCTCTTGGCCGTTGCGGCCTGCCGGCACGACCCCGATGAGATTCCGGAACCATTCGTTCCTCCGTCGGCGGGCTCACCTGTTTCCGTGGACCTTGCCCAAGTGCCCTATCCCACCCTCTCGCAATACCGCTTCTTCACCGGCGCGCTGGCTGCTCACCAGCCCAATGCAGGCGTGCTCCCCTACGATGTGATCACGCCGCTCTTCAGCGACTATGCGCACAAGTTCCGTTTCGTTTGGATGCCGCCCGGCACCAAGGCGACCCATGTGAACGCCGATGTGCCACTGGATTTCCCCACGGGCACGGTGCTCATCAAGACCTTCTACTTCGACAATGTGCAGCCCGCCGGCGAGCGCCGCATCCTGGAGACCCGGCTGATGATCAAGCGCGAGAACCAATGGATCTTCGCCGACTATGTGTGGAATGCCGAGCAGACCGAGGCCTACCTCGACCTCAACGGACGCTTCGTGCCCATCACGTGGCGCGACGATGCGGGCATTGATCACGTGCAGAGCTACCGGATACCCGCTTGGGCAGAATGCTTCACGTGCCATAAGCTGAATGGCGAGGCCATGCCCATCGGGCCCAAGCTGCGCAACCTGGCCCGCCAGATGGACTACCCCGAAGGCCCCCGCGACCAGATCGGCAAATGGGTGGAGGCGGGCTACCTGCAAGCCGGTTTCAGCACCCCCACGCCCGTGACGCGGTGGAACGACCCCTCCGCCACGCTCAACGATCGCGTGCGGGCCTATGTGGACATGAATTGCGCGCATTGCCATGCCGAAGGCAAGCACTGCGACTATCGGCCCATGCGCTTCGCCTGGCAGGAAACCGCCAACCCGGTGAACCTCGGCGTGTGCGTGGAACCCGAGGACCCCCTGCCCGGCAACCCCGAGCTCACCTACATCGTGGCGCCCGCCAACAACTTCCGCAGCATGCTGCTGCACCGCCTGACCTCCACCGATGAGGCGGTCAGGATGCCACTAATGGGCCGCACCGTGGTTCACCAGGAAGCCGTTGACATGGTGGCGCAGTGGATAAACTCGTTGCCTGGACCCTGCAATTGAACCCGCACAGACCCAAGGAAGCATGACCAATCGGTACCTCTTCGCGCTCGCCGCGGCCATCCCGGGCATCGGGGCCATGGCACAGAACACGTGCCCCACCGCGCAGGCCGTTGTGGCCGGCACCACGTACACCATCGATGCGGTTGACGGCTCGGATGTGCCGCTGCCCGTTTGCAGCTCCGGAGGCACCGGGGCCACGGCCGGCAAATGGTTCCTCTACACCGCTGCCGCGAACGTGGCTGTTACCGTGAGCAGCGACCTGCCCCAGAACGGCAACACCGACACGCGCGTGCAGGTGTACACCGGCGCCTGCGGCAACCTCACCTGCCTGGTGGGCGACGACGACAGCGGCACCGGACTGCTCACCATCGCCACCTTCTACGCCTATGCCGGGCAGAGCTACCGCATCGCGTGGGACAACAAATTCTCCAGCTCAGGCTTCGACTTCATCATCACCGAGCAGCCCTGGGACCCCAACCAGATTGGGTTCACCAACCAGCCCATCAACCTGAGCGGCTCGGCGCTCGGCGCCGTGGACATGAACAACGATGGGCTCGACGACATCGTGATGGTGACGGCCACCAACATCCGCATCCACTACCAGCAGTCCGACGGAACCTTGAACATGGTGGACTACCCCACCACCACGGCCGACTACACGCCCAGTTGGAGCATGGCCGCAGGCGACATCGACGGCAACGGCTTCCTTGACCTGCTCTACGGCGGGGGCAGCGGCGTCACCTTCATGTACGCCAACGCGGACGGCACCGGATTCACCGAGGTGAGCGGCCCGCAGTACGTGTTCTCGCAGCGCAGCAACTTCATCGACATCAACAACGACGGGCACCTGGACGCCTTCGTGTGCCACGATGTTCAGCCCAACGTGTACTACCTCAATGATGGCACGGGCAACCTGGGCTTCATCCAGGGCGGACTGGGCGATACGCCCGACGGTCGCAACTACGGCAGCATCTGGATCGACTACAACAACGACCACAAGATCGACCTCTTCATCGCCAAGTGCCGCGGCGGCAGCCAGGTGCCCGCCTCGGTTGACCAGATGCACCGCAACAACGGCGATGGCACCTTCACCGAGGTGGCCGGACCGCTCGGCCTCGGCGGCTACCAGCAGAGCTGGAGCAGCGCCTGGGCCGACTTCGACAACGATGGCGACATGGATGTGCTCATCGGTGCCAGCTCCTTCGCGCAGGGCGGCCACATGCTCATGCGCAACGATGGCGATGTGTTCACCAACGTGACCGAGGGCTCGGGCTTCGATGTGTTCACCGGCACCAGCATCGAATGGGTGGCGCACGACTTCAACAACGATGGATTGATCGATGTGCTCGGCGCGGCGAGCACCATCCATTTCAACAATGGCGACTGGACCTTCACGCCGGTGACCGTGCCCGCCGGCAGCGGCCCCATCGCCGACGTGAACAACGATGGCTTCCTGGATGTGATCAACGGCGGCACCATCCGGCTGAACACCGGCAACAGCTACAACTGGATACGCGCCAACCTGCATGGCACCCTGAGCAACACGAATGGCATCGGCGCCCGTGTGCAGATCACCAGCGCGCTCGGCACGCAGATCCGCGATGTGAAGAGCGGCGATGGCTTCAAGTACATGAGCTACCTGGGCGCGCACTTCGGCCTGGCGGAGGATGAGGTGGTGGAGGAGATCACCGTGTTCTGGCCCAGCGGGATCGTGGACGTGATCAAAGGAGTGGCCGCCAATCAGGTCATCGACATCACCGAGAGCCTGCCCACCGGCCTGAGCGAGCTGCCGGCCGACGCATTCACCATCAGCCCCAACCCTGCGATTGACCGCATCACTGTCACCGGCGCGCGCAGCCAGGAGCGGCTCGATGCGCTCGTGCTCGATGGCGCAGGCCGCATGGTGAGGCGCGAGGCCATCGCGAATGGCCAGCTCAGCGCTGAAGGGCTTGCGCCCGGCACCTACATCCTGCAGCTGATCGGCACGAGCGGAACCTGGAAGCAGCCGTTCGTGAAGCTCTGATCGACTGGTGCGCCAGCAAGCGAAGAGGCCCGTGGCATGCGCCCGGGCCTCCTCGCTTCCGCATTCTCCGCGGTCCGTTCATCGCTCCTTCCACACCACCTCCAGCACGGTGTGCCCAACCGCGTTCAGCGTGAGCGGGTCAATCACGTCCATGTCATCGTCATGCGTGTGCCAGCTGGGGTGGAAGGCATTGGTGCCCTCGTTGAACTCGATGATGTCGATGGTGGGGATCCGCAGCCGGCGATTGATCGGCAGGTGGTCGTCGGTACCCACGAAGTGCCTGGTCTCCGGCACGAAACGGTCGCCGTAGCCCAGCGCCTCGGCCGTGCGCCACACCTTGGTGACGATGCCCGCGGCGAACTGCATGCTGATGGCCTCGCGGTAGAAGCGCGCGTCCTTGGCGCCGCACATATCGAGCAGGATGCCGAAGCGCGCCGTGTAGCCTGCCACGTGCGGGTTCTTCGCGAAGTACTGCGAGCCGAGCGCCCAGGTGTCGATGGTTCCCTCGTCGAGCTGGAAGGAACCGCTGGGCTGGCCATAACCCTCCACATCGGTGAAGAGCAGGTCCACCCCGGGGCCATGCTGCTTGCCGCCGAGGTGCCGGGCGATCTCGAGCAGGATGCCCACGCCGCTGCCGCCATCGTTGGCGCCGAGTATCGGCTCGTGCGGGCGGTCCTTGTCCTTGTCGGCGATGGGGCGCGTATCGTAATGCGCCAGCAGGAGCACGCGGTCCTTGGCGGATGGGTTGAAGGAGGCGATGATGTTGCGCAGCGGCAGCTCCTTGCCGTTGTAGGCCTTCACGGTGGCGCGCTGCTCGATCACGGCCGCGCCGTAGCCCTTCAGCTTGGCCACGATCCAATCCGCGCAGGCCGCATGTGGCGCTGTGCCCGGCACGCGTGGCCCGAAGGCCACCTGCCGCGCCACGAAGGCGTAGGCGCTGTCGGGATTGAAGGTTGGCGTGGGCGGCAAGGCTGCAAGCACCGCATCAGCGCCTTGAGGCCGCGCGGACTGCTCCGTGCCGCAGCGCGTGAGCGGGAGCGCCAGCATGGCCATCAGCGCGAGCACCAATGCAACAGCTCCGATCCGTCCTTTCCGGTTCATGCGCGCTCCCATGTGGTGCCTTCCTTGGTGTCCTTGAGCACGATGCCGATGGCAGCCAGGCGATCGCGGATGGCATCACCGGCTGCGAAATCCCTGCGGGCCTTGGCCTCGGCGCGCAGGCGGATGAACTCGCCCACGAGCGCATCCAGCGCGGTGTCGTCACTCTTGCCGGCGACCGCCTCCTCGCGGATGCCGAGCACGTCCCTGACCATTGTGGTCATGAGCGAGCGCAGCTTCTCCAGGGATTCGGCGGTGAGCCTGAGCTTGCCGTCGTTCACACTGTTGATGATGCGCGCTCCCTCGAAGAGCTCGGCGATCATCACTGGCGTGTTCAGGTCATCGTTCATAGCATCGATGCAGCGCTGCTCCAAGGCGGCGATGTCGTCCTCATCGGCATCGGCGGGCTTCAGCTTGGGCAGCAGCGCCATGGCCTTCAACAGGCGCTCCAGGCCCTTCTCCGCGGCCTGCATGGCGGCGTTGCTGAAGTCGAGCGTGCTGGCATAGTGGCACTGCAGCATGAAGAAGCGCACGGTCATGGCGCTGTAGCCCTTCTCCAGCAGCTTGTGGTCGCCGGTGAGCAGCTCTTCAGGTGTGAAGCCGTTGCCCTCGCTCTTGGCCATCTTCCGGCCGTTCACGGTGAGCATGTTTCCGTGCATCCAGTAGCGCACCGGCGCCTGTCCGTCCGCTGCCACGCTCTGCGCGATCTCGCACTCGTGGTGGGGGAACTTCAGGTCCATGCCGCCGCCGTGGATGTCGAAGGTCTGC
>CAZJTB010000208.1:0-5378 GCA_964548485.1 uncultured Chryseobacterium sp.
CGCAGGTCATCATTCATGGGGAATTGGCGCCGTTACACGGCGATTCCCAAGAGGCAGACATCGTCAACCTGCTCCTCCGCGCCTTTCCACTCCAGGAAGGCGCGCTCGAGCAGCTCGGCCTGCTTCTCCATGGATAGGGCCTTGTTGGCCTCGATGACCTGCTGAAGGCGGGCGGTCATGAAGCGCTTGTGCTCGGGGCCGCCGAGCTGGTCCACATAGCCATCGCTGAAGAGGTAGATGCGGTCGCCAGCTGAATAGGCCAGGCGGTGGCAGGTGTATCGGCGGTCGAGGTCGAGGTGGGCGCCGCCCACGGGCTTGCGATCTCCGTTGATGATGGAGAGTTGTCCCTCGTGCAGCCAGTAGAGCGGCCTGAAGGCCCCGGCGAAGAGGATCTCGCGCTGCTGGCGGTCGATGCGGCACAGGGCGATGTCCATGCCATCGCCAGCACCGCGCCGCTTGCCTTGCTGGTGCAGGGTGGCCACCACGCGCGTGTTGAGCAGGTTGAGCAGCTCTGCCGGATCCTTGTCCGGATTGGCCGGCACGAGCTCGTTCAGCAGCGAGCAGCCAATCGCGGCCATCATGGCGCCGGGCAAGCCGTGCCCCGTGGCATCAGCCGCAGCCACGAAGCACACGTCCTCATTGAGGCGATGGCACCAATGGAAATCGCCGCTCACCAGGTCCTTGGGCCGGTCGATGACGAAGGCGCCCGCGAAGAGCTCGCGGTAGGCTGATGGCGGCGGCACCAGGGCGCGCTGGATCCTGGCGGCGTAGGTGATGCTGTCGGTGATGTCGAGGTTGCGCGTGGCCAGGGCCAGCTTGTCGGCCTCGGTCTGCTTCACCCACCGACCAACCGACCGGAAGAGGAAGGTGCCCGCGACCACGAACAGGGCGAGCGTGATGGCGATGTTGCGCCAGAGGGCCGCGAATGCCGTTGCGGTGGCCTTGTCGCGTGGCATGCGCGCCACGATGAGGCCCTCGGAGCCCGCTTGTCCCGGCTCGTGAAGGGATTCAAGGGCGATCAGGTCCTGGTGCCCATCATCCAAGCGCGCGCCCGTGGCGTAATGGTGCATCAAGCGGCCTTGGTCGGCAACCGGTTCCCGGAATCGCGGTTTCTCCTCGGAAGTGGCCACGATCACGAGCTGGCCGTGCTCATCCTTGGCTACCAGCAGCAGCGGCTCGGCCAGGTCGTGGCGGAGGGCGGCTTTGCGGAGCTGCTCATGCACCACGTAGTAACGCGCGTCCTGGGTGGTCTTGATGATGAGGCCCGGCGCCGTGTATTTCTCCAGCAGGAGGCCCGCATGACGCGCGGGTATCTGATCGGCGAGCGAAGCGGCCAAGGCGCCGAGCCGTTCCAGGCTTTCGGCGCGCTGGCTGCGGAGCTCATGCCAATGCGCCACGCCGATGAAGGCCCCGCACAGCACGAGCAAGGTGCCGTAGAGCACGAAGAGGATGCGGCGCGAGCCGTGGGCGGGAGCGGATGCCAAAGCAAGAGCGCCGAAGGGTGGTGCCTTCAGCGGGCCTTCTTACGCGCGAATGGAGGAAAAGGTGCCCGTTCAGCCCAGGAAGGGGTACCGGTGATCAGTGGGCGGCACGAAGGTCTCTTTGATCGTGCGCGGGCTCACCCAGCGGATGAGGTTGAGGTAGGAGCCGGCCTTGTCGTTGGTGCCGCTGCCGCGCGCGCCGCCGAAGGGCTGCTGGCCCACCACCGCGCCCGTGGGCTTGTCGTTGATGTAGAAGTTGCCCGCCGCGTGGCGCAGCGCCTCCTGCGCTTCGATGATGCTTTTGCGGTCGTTGCTGATCACCGATCCGGTGAGCGCGTACTCGCTTGTCGAATCCACGAGCTTCAGCGTCTCGCTCCACTTGTTCTCCGGATACACATACACGGTGAGCACCGGGCCGAAGATCTCCTCGCACATGGTCTTGCTCTTCGGGTCCTTGGTCTCGGCCACCGTGGGCTCGATGAAGTAGCCGACCTTCTTGTCGTGCTTTCCGCCGGCGATGATCTTGATGTTCTTCCTGTCCTGCTTCAGCCCATCGATGTAGCCGCTGATCTTGTCGAAGCTCTTCTCATCGATCACCGCGCCGATGAAGTTCGAGAAGTCGCGGGGGTCGCCCATCTTCATATCAGCGAGGTCGGCGAGTAGCTCCTTCTTCACATCGGGCCAGAGGTTGGCGGGGATGTAGGCCCGGCTGGCGGCGCTGCACTTCTGCCCTTGGAACTCGAAGGCGCCGCGCGAGAGGGCCGTGGCCACCACCTTGGGGTCGGCGCT
The DNA here is from genome assembly GCA_964548485.1 of uncultured Chryseobacterium sp. Lineage (GTDB taxonomy): Bacteria > Bacteroidota > Bacteroidia > Flavobacteriales_F > PHOS-HE28 > PHOS-HE28. Next base: position 2,271 of record CAZJTB010000208.1, read on the forward strand.
GGGGTGCGCCACCACGAAGTCCTTGCCGCCGGTCTCGCCCACGATGCGCGGGTAGCTGCGGTACTTGGGCAGGTTGTTGCCGATGGTCTGCCAGATGTGGCGGAACACGCCGGTGCTGCCGGTGAAGTGGATGCCCGCGAAATCCCTGTGGTTGAAGATGGCCTCGCCCGCCACCGGCCCGCTCACGTGCACCAGGTTGATGACGCCCGGTGGCAGCCCTGCCGCCATGAAGACCTCCATGAGCACCTGCGCGCTGTAAGCCTGGGTATCGGCGCACTTCCACACCACGGTGTTGCCCATGAGGGCGGCGCTGCTGGGCAGGTTGCCGGCGATGGCCGTGAAGTTGAAGGGCGTGAGGGCGAATACGAAGCCCTCGAGCGCACGGTACTCCAAGCGATTCCACACGCCATGGGAGGAGATGGGCTGGTCGCGGTAGATCTGCTCCGCATAGGCCACGTTGAAGCGCAGGAAATCGATGAGCTCGCAGGCGCTGTCGATCTCGGCCTGGTAGGCGTTCTTGCCCTGCCCGAGCATGGTGGCGGCATTGATGCTGGCGCGATAGGGCCCTGCGATGAGGTCGGCGGCCTTGAGCATGATGGCGGCCCGCTCCTCGAAGGGCATGTGCTCCCAATCGCGCTTGGCCTTCAGGGCGGCATCGATGGCGGCGCGCACATGCTTGGCCTCGCCGTGGTGCGAGGCGCCCAGGTTGTGAGCATGCTTGTGCGGCGGGCTCATGCGGCGCTGGTCCTTCGTCTCGATGGCGTGCCCGGCAATCCACATGGGCGCATCGATGCGGGCCCGGAGGCGACGATCCATCTCGGCCTGCAGGGCGGCGCGCTCGGGGGTGTTGGGCGCGTATGAAAGGACCGGCTCGTTCTTCGGCAGGGGCACGTTGTACTGGCTCATCGGTTGGGGGGCGGGAGGGTGGCGGCGAAGATACCGGAGCCCTGCTGCACCATAGCTGCATTCAGCTGCCTTGCACGATGGCCATGTACAGCGCCATGCCCACCGTGATGTTGAAGGGGAAGGTGACGCCCAGGGCCATGGGGATGTAGAGGCCGGGATCGGCCTTGGGCGCTGCCAGGCGCATGGCGGCGGGCACGGCGATGTAGCTGGCGCTGGCGGCCAGCGTGGCGAACATGAAGCGGTTGCCGATGCCCGGGGTCACGAAGCCGGTGAGCCAGGCCACCGCGCAGCCGTTGACCAGGGGCAGGGCCACGGCCACCGCGCTCGCGAACCACCCGTAGTCCCGGAAGGCCTTGAAGCGCGCTGCGGTCACCATGCCCATCTCCAGCAGGAACACCGCTAGGAAGCCCTTGAAGATGTCGGTGGTGAAGGGCTTGATGCCCTCGGCCTGCTTGGTGTCGGCCACCAGGCCGATGACGAGGCTGCCGATGAGCATCAGCACGCTGCCGTTGGTGAGGGAGTGCCTGAGCATGTGGCCCAGCGTGGGCCGGTCGGTGCCCTCCTTGTCGTAGCGCATCAGCAGCACCATGCCCACGATGATGGCCGGGCTCTCCATCAGGGCCATGATCGCCACCATGTGCCCGCTGAAGGCCAGCTCCTTCGCTTCCAGGAAGCCGCTGGCGGCCACGAAGGTCACCGCGCTCACCGATCCGTAGGCCGCCGCGATCGCCCCCGCGTTCTGCACGCCCAGCTTCCGCTTCAGCAGGAAGAAGGCGTAGAAGGGGATGGCGCTGGCGATGGCCATGCCGAAGAGCAGCTCGCCGACGAATTGCGCGGTGAGGTGCTCGTGCGCCAGTTCCTGCCCGCCTTTGAAGCCGATGGCGAAGAGCAGGTAGAGCGAGATGAACTTGATGGTGGTCGGCGGGATCTCCAGGTCGCTCTTCACCAGATAGGCCACGATGCCGAGGGCGAAGAAAAGCAGCGTGGGATTGGTGAGGTTCGAGAGCAGGAGCTGCGTGTCCATGCCGTGCTAGTTACGACTCGATGAGGTGATGGTGAACGGGCTCTTCAGCAGCACCGAGTTCGGGACCGTCACCACGCGTCCGTCCGTCATCCGGATGAAGGCGAAGAAGTAGGTGATGTCGACGAGCTCGCCCTCGATCTCCTGCTCTTGATCGCGGAGGCGGATGGTGTCTCCGATCTTCACCGGATGCTGGAAGAAAAGGACCAGGAACGCCGTGATGTTCGATAGGATCGACATCTCGGCGAAGAAGGCCACGCCGAGCACGGTGATGGCTGAAGCCGCGAACAGGAGGATCTCATTCTGCTTAACGCCCCAGATGGCGGTGAGCACCACCGCGATCAGGAGCAGGAGCATGAGGCGGATCAAGCGCATCACCTCGCGCTCCTCCTTGGCCTTGTAGGCGAGCCTGACAACCGCGCCGCGCACCAGCCAGCGGGAGACGGTCTTCAGGAAGAGGAATGCCGCCAAGGCGATGGCCGTCTCGATCAGCTGGATCCGGTGGCCTGAGATGAATTCGTCCATGCGTGGGGCTTCCTCTGGCGGGGCGAAGTAAGTGAAACTATCCGAAAGGTTAAGTAATACTATATTCGCCCCCGCAATGGCCGCCGCGCGCCTCCACCTCCGCCCCGATACGGCCCTTTCGCTCAAGGATCCCGAATCCACGGAGCTCGGCCAGCGCATGCTGGAGGAGGGGCTCGGGCTCATGAACGAGCTCGGTCTGGAGGCCTTCACCTTCCGGAAGCTCGCGGACCGCATGGGCAGCACGGAGGTCACGCTCTACAAGTACTTCCCCAACAAGCAGCGGCTCCTCCAGTACTACTACCAGCTCTATTGGCTCTGGCTGCGGCAGGTATGCGGCCGCATCGCGGAGCGAGCGAATGACCCGCGCGAGGCGCTGGAGGAGATCGTGGAGGCCATCTGCGGTGTCTGGCCCAAGCCGCTGCCACCGCTCCAACTCGACCCCCATGCCCTTCGTCAGCTGGTGATCGGGGAGGGCATGAAGAGCTACCTCCACAAGAACGTGGATGATGACAACGCCCGCCGGCTCTTCCTGCCCTACAAGGAGCTCAGCGCCTTCATGGCCGAGCGCATGGTGGCCTGCCGTGCCGACGTGCCCTGGCCGCGCTCCTTCGCCACCACGGTGATCGAGATGGCGCACAGCCTGCCCTTCGCCATGG
>CAZJTB010000209.1:0-5360 GCA_964548485.1 uncultured Chryseobacterium sp.
TCTTCGGCAGCTACGTGGCCACCATCCTCAGCACCATGGTGCTGGGCCGCGAGGTAGTGAGCGCGGACAGCTTCGGCGGCATGGCCCCCATCCTGCTGCCCATGCTGATCGCCGGCCTCGGCATCGTGTTCAGCATCATCGGCACCTGGTTCGTGCGCATCAGCAAGGACACCGACAGCGTGATGGCCGCCCTGAACAAGGGCAACATCGGCAGCATCATCCTCACGGCCATCGCCAGCTACTTCGTGATCGGCTGGATGCTGCCCGAGACCATGACCTTCCAGCGTGGAGAGGTGATGCGCGAGATCGCCCGCATGGATGTGTTCTACGCCATCGTGCTGGGTCTGGTGGTGGGCTTCCTCATGAGCTACATCACCGAGTATTACACCGCCATGGGCCGCAAGCCCGTGATGAGCATAGTGCAGAAGAGCGGTACGGGCCACGCCACCAACGTGATCGGCGGCCTGGCCGTGGGCATGGAGAGCACCTTCCTGCCGATCCTGGTGCTGGCGGCGGGCATCTTCGGCGCCTTCGAGCTGGCCGGCCTCTATGGGGTGGCCATCGCGGCGGCGGGCATGATGGCCACCACGGCCATGCAGCTGGCCATCGATGCCTTCGGTCCCATCGCGGATAACGCCGGTGGCATCGCGGAGATGAGCGGTCTGCCCAAGGAGGTGCGCGAACGCACCGACATCCTGGACGCCACGGGCAACACCACCGCCGCCACCGGCAAGGGCTTCGCCATCGCCAGCGCCGCCCTCACCGCGCTGGCGCTCTTCGCGGCCTACGTGGGCCTGGCGGGCATCACCGCCATCGACATCTACAAGGCCGACGTGCTCGCCATGCTCTTCGTGGGCGGCATGATCCCCTTCCTCTTCAGCAGCATGGCCATCAGCGCCGTGGGCAAGGCCGCCATGGACATGGTGCGCGAGGTGCGCCGCCAGTTCAAGGAGATCCCGGGCATCATGGAGGGCAAGGCCAAGCCGGAATACGAGAAGTGCGTGGCCATCAGTACGCAGGCCAGCATCCGCGAGATGATCCTGCCCGGCGCGCTCGCGCTCCTGAGCCCGGTGGTGGTCGGCTTCCTCTTCGGGCCCGAGGCCCTCGGCGGATTGCTCGCCGGCATCACCGTGAGCGGCGTGCTCATGGGCATCTTCCAGAACAACGCCGGCGGCGCGTGGGACAACGCCAAGAAGAGCTTCGAGAAGGGCGTTGACATCGACGGTGTCACCTGGTACAAGCACAAGAGCGACAAGCCCTCGCCCCCGCACCAGGCGGCCGTGACCGGCGACACCGTGGGCGATCCCTTCAAGGACACCAGCGGCCCGAGCATGAACATCCTCATCAAGCTCACCAGCATCGTCGCGCTCATCATCGCGCCGCACATCAACACAGGGGAGCACGGCACGGAGCACGGCGCACAGCGCACCACGCCCGTAGAAACGGTTGTTGCGGCTGAGGCTTCGGCCGCGCAGCATGCCGCCTGGCCTCACTGAGGATCATCCGCCTCCGCACGAAGAAGCCCCGCCGATGAGCGGGGCTTCTTCGTGATGATGGTGATCCTCAGCGCTTCCTGGCCACAGCCTTTGCGGGCGCCTTGGTGGGCAGCGGCTTCAGCGTGCCCTTCTTCAGCGGCTTCATGGGCGTCTTGGCCACGGCCTTGGGCGCGGGCTTCTCCATGGGGAAGAGCCCGTGGATCTCGGCATCGATGCGGCTGATGATGCGGCCGAGGTCCTCCGGATCGGTGTTGAAGGCATTGTCCTCCACATCCACCACCAGCAGCTTGCCCTTGTCGTACTTCTCGATCCACGCATCGTAGCGCTCGTTGAGGCGCTTGAGGTAATCGATGCTGATGCTGGCCTCGTAGTCGCGGCCGCGCTCGCTGATCTGCTTCACGAGCTTCTCCACGGGCGCCTGCAGGTAGATGAGCAGGTCTGGCGGCTGGATGGCGCTCTCCATGTTGCGGAAGAGCCGGTGGTAGTTCTCGAAATCGCGCGTGGTCATCAGCCCCATCGCGTGCAGGTTGGGGGCGAAGATGTACGCATCCTCATAGATGGTCCGGTCCTGGATCACGCTGCGGCCGCTGCGGCGGATCTCCAGGAGCTGCTCGAAGCGGGAGTTGAGGAAGAAGATCTGCAGGTTGAAGCTCCAGCGCTGCATGTCCTTGTAGAAGTCGAACAGGTAGGGGTTGTTGTCAACCGCCTCCTGCAGCTGCTCCCATTTGTAATGCTTGGCGAGGAGGTGGGTGAGCGTGGTCTTGCCGGAGCCGATATTGCCTGCGATCGCGATGTGCATCTGTCCAGGATGGATGTTGAGGGTTGGGTTCTGAGGCGCTTAGCGCCGTTCGGGTTAGGCAGGCGAAGATACCCGGGCACCCCGAGCAGCGCGGCGTTGTGGAAAACTCGTGGGTCAGCGGCCCGGCGCGCCGAATGCGGCGATGCGGTCGTCGAGCAGGAGGTAGTACACGCCGCGCTCGGCGCGCAGCTCGCGGGCCTGGGCCGCCGCAGGGCCGAGCGCGATGCGCTCCGTGGCGAACGACCGCAGGTCGTAGCGCGATGCGCCCTGGGCATCGAGCCAGTAGATGCCGCCGCCCCTGACCTCGAAGGAGCGCGCGCCGATGATGGGGATGGTGCGCATGTAGGTGCCGAAGAGGTCGAGCACGAGGATGCCGCGCTTGGGGTCGTTCACGTAGAGGCGGCTGTCGTGCTCCTGCATGGCCAGCGGCTCCGGCGCGAAGCCGAGCAGCTGATCGAGCCGGCCGGTATTGGCGAGCGGCCGCAGCTGCGCGTCGAGGCGGATCAGCGCCATGTCGCGCTGGTCGTAGAGCCAGAACCCGTTCTGCACGCTCATGCAGGCCAGCACCGCCTGCGGATAGCCATTCGCGGGAAGGATGATGACGCTGCCCTGCACCGCCAGCGTATTGTCCAGCACGGCCAGCTGGCCCTGCTCGCGCGCATGCACCATCGGCTTCAGCGAATAGAAGGCGTCGATGCCGGTGATGCGGCCCAGGGTCTTCACGCTGTTGCGCAGCCAGCTCCGGCCCCGGGCATCGTAAAGCACCAGCTCATCGCCCTGCAGCGCGTACACATTGCCGATCTCGTCGGTGGTGAATGCATCGAATCGGCCGGGGATGGAGAAGCGCTCGGCGAGCTCCTGCCCGCTGGCCGCGAGTCCCGTGATCAGGAGTGCGATGGTGAGGGGTCGCGCGATCATGCGGGCACCAGGGCGAGGATGGACTCGATGTGCGCGCGGTCGTTGCAGAGGCGGGGCACCTTGTTCTGCCCGCCGAGCTTGCCGCGCTCACGCATCCACGCATGGAACGTGCCGCGATCGAGGGCGTGCACCACCGGCCTCCGCAAGGCCATGTCGCCGCGCCGCTTCGCGTCGTAATCCGAGTTGATGGCCCGCATGGCTGCATCCAGGGCTTCGGTGAAGCGGCCCAGGTCGTCTGGCGCGCGCGCGAATTCAATGGCCCACTCGTGGCCGCCCCGCGCCTCGCCATCCATGTAGATGGGCGCTGCGGTGTACTCGGTCACGATGGCACCGGTGGCGCGGCAGGCGGCCTCGATGCCGCGATCGGCGTTGTCAACGATGAGCTCCTCGCCAAAGGCATTGATGAAGCTGCGCGTGCGGCCGCTCACCTGGATCCGGTAGGGCTTCACGCTGGTGAAGCGCACGGTATCGCCGGGCATGTAGCGCCAGAGCCCGCCGTTGGTGCTGATCACAAGCGCGTAGCTCACATCGGGCTCCACCTCGCTGAGCAGTAAGGTGCGCGGGTTCGCTGATCCGAGCTCCTCGAGCGGCATGAACTCGTAGAAGATGCCGTAGTCGAGCATCAGCAGCATGTCGTCGGCGCCACGCCGGTCCTGCACCCCGAAGAAGCCCTCGCTGGCGTTGTAGCTCTCCAGGTAGTTCATCTGGGGCGAGGGGATCAGCTCCTGGTACTGCTCGCGGTAGGGCCTGAAGCTGACACCGCCGTGCATGAAGAGCTCCAGGTTGGGCCATACCTGCGTGATGTCGCGCTTGCCCGTGAGCTCCAGGATGCGGCGCAGCAGCACCAGCGTCCACGAGGGCACCCCGGCGATGCACCGCACATCCTCGCGCATGGTCTCGCGCGCCATGCGCTCGATCTTCTCCTCCCAGTTCTCCATCAGCGCGGTCTCGATCACCGGCGTGCGCTTCACCTCCACCCACACGGGCAGGTTGCGGATGATGATGGCGCTGAGGTCGCCGCTGTAGGCATCGCTGCGCAGCTGCTCGATGGTGCTGCTGCCGCCCACCACCAGGCTCATGCCCTGGTACAGCTTGCTGTCGGGCCGCTGCTGGTAATGCAGGGCGATCAGGTCCTTGCCGCCCTTGTAATGGCAATCCTCGAGGGCCTCGCGGCTCACGGGAATGAACTTGCTGCGGTCGCTGGTGGTGCCGCTGCTCTTGGCGAACCACTTCACATCGGTGGGCCACAGCAGGTTCTGCTCGCCCTTGCGCAGGCGGGCCACATAGGGCTTCACCGACTCGTAGTCCTGGATGGGCACGCGCGCGCGGAACTCATCGATGCCGGTGATGGACGCGTAATCGTGCTGCTTGCCCCATTCGGTGTAGCGCGCCATGCGCACCAGCGAGTGGAACACCTCGAGCTGCGCGAGGTGCGGATGATCGCGGAACAGCTCGATCTGCTGCAGCCGCTTCTTGATGAGGTACCCGAACAGTGCGTTGAAAGGCATGGTGGGGAGGCGCCTATCTTCCGCCGAAATATAATCGCCAGGTGAACACCGACGACGGACAGCCTCTGCTGAAGATGCGCGCCACGCTCGGAGCCGAGGCCGTGGTGCGCTACGCCCTGCCCCTGGAGCCGCCGGTCGAGCTGGCGCCCTTCATCGGGCAACGCCTCACGCTGCGGGCCACCGGCGCGCTCAGTTGCGTGAGTTGCGGCAAACGCGTGAAGAAGCTCTTCCAGCAGGGCTTCTGCTATCCATGCCTGATCAGCGCGCCCGAAGCCGCGGAGTGCATCGTGCATCCGGAGCTCTGCCGCGCGCACCTCGGCGAAGGGCGCGACCCGCAATGGGAGCAGGACCATCACAACACCGAGCACGTGGTCTATCTGAGCTACACGGGCAACGTGAAGGTTGGGGTGACGCGCGCCACGCAGGTGCCCACGCGTTGGATCGATCAGGGCGCGGTGGCGGCCCTCATCATCGCGCGCGTGCCCTACCGCCAGCTCGCCGGCCTCATCGAGGTGGACCTCAAGCGCGTGTTCGCCGACAAGACCAACTGGCGCGCCATGCTCAAGGAGGTGAGGCCCGATGAAGATGCGCTGAAGGCGGCGCGCGCGCAGGCCATCGGCGCCTTGCGCAATGACCTGC
>CAZJTB010000210.1:0-5335 GCA_964548485.1 uncultured Chryseobacterium sp.
AGAGCCTACAAAACCAAACGATCACGGCTAGGTCCATGAACCTGCGGACACAACGCCTGATGCCTGCGACCCCTTCAGGGTCGAGATCGTGCGGGGAACGAACTTCTAATGTCTGTGACCCCTTCGGGGTCGGGAGCGCACCAGGTGCATCGGAGCATTCGACCCCGAAGGGGTCATAGACATTAGCATTTGGCCCAGCCCAACAGGCATTCGACCCTGAAGGGGTCGCAGCGGTTACTTCTCCTCGCTTGCGGGCTTTCCGGCCCAATCCGTCACGCGAAAAGCGAGAGCCTACAGAACCAAACGATCACGGCTAGGTCCACGAACCTGCGGACACAATGCCTGATGCGTGCGAACCCCGCCGTCCGGCGGGTCGTGGTGGACTTGAACGATCCTGATCTGGGCAAGCCATGAAGTGCGTTGTATCAAATGAAACGGCGTTTGGCTTTACACAAAGCGCTTTGACACAAATGGGGAAGGGGATAGCGACCACGGTGGACGATTGGATCGGCTGGACCGGTTTGGGCGTGGCCCCGCCTCAAATGCAGGCGGGGTCGGGTGCTTCGTTACAGCCTTCTTGTCCTGGCCTGCGGTCGCGGTGCTGCGGTGGCTTCCTGCGGTCGCCTCCTCGCTCCACGCGCCTGCCTGCCGCAGGCAGGCCCGCAAGGCCACGCCTGCGCGGGGCAGTTTACCCCGGCCTTGTGCCGGGGCTGCGTCCCTTCACGCGGAAATTAGCTGCGTGGCATCTAGGACGTTCAGCCTTAGTGAATGCCGCAAGCCCCGGGCTGTTCCGGGGCTTGGGCCTGCTTTGTGGCGCGCTCAGCGCTTCGGTGCGGGCGGGTTGTTCCCGCGTCCAGGGCCTGACGGCTGCCCGGTCTTGCTAGGTCCGTTTGGCGGTGCAGGCCGGGGGCTTCCGCCGCCCTTGTTGCCTCCGCCTTGGTTTCCTCCTTTGCTCATGGTGAACATGGTGTTGAGGTTGTTTACCCGGGTCACTGTTCCCCATCCCTGCGCCCGGTCCGTGGGTGGGGGGCGATGGCTCCTTTGTTGCTCTACTTGCTCGAGCACTCGTGCCAGCACCGGCCGCTGCAGTCGTGCCAGCAGTCGGTGGCGTCGGGGGCGGCCATCTCCTCGCCGAAGGCGTCCTTGTAGAGGCGCGCGGTGCGGTTGAAGCCGGCCTCCAGCTGGCGCTCGTCCTCCTCGCCGCGCATGCCCAGGTAGGGGAAGTGGTGGAGGTAGTGGCCGAACACCGTCTGGCAGTCCTCGTGGTAGGCGCGGGTGTCGAGGATGTGGTAGTGCCAGAACTGGTCCATGGCCTTGGTGGGCACCATGCCCTTGCCGTGGAGCTTGCAGAGGTGGAGGTAGCGCTTGTACTCCACCTCGTTGGCCTCGCACTGCTCGCGGGTCCAGCCCAGGCCCTCCTCGGCCTGCATCAATTTGGTCTTCACCATCTCCAGGTCGATGGCCGCGATGGCCGGATCGATGCCCTTGTTGTGGATCAGTTGGGAGATGCGCTCGGGCTTCAGGGCCTCGGGCAGGATCACGTCGTAGGTCTCCTTCAAATGCGCTTTCATCATCGTTTGGTTTTGTGGGCATTTGCCCGGTTGTTGTTGTCGAATCCGTCCTTCTCTGGCTCAGGCTGATTCCCCGTACGCCGCCCGGCTGGGCATGGCGTGGAGCCTACGGGGCACAGGCGTGGTTAACTCATGGGTGCGGTTTGCATGGCAGGTGGGCGGGTCACTTGATCCAGAAGCGCTCCAGGTAGCGGTCGCCCTCGCCGCCGATGGCCGTGCGGCCGTGGAGCATGCGGTGGTTGTCGATGATGAGCGCATCGCCCGGCCGCAGCTTCAGTTCCATGGGCGGCATGCTGGCGAGCGCTTCCTGGAAGGCACGGTACGCGGGCTCATCGCGGTCGCTGGGGTTGGTGAGCCAGAAGGAGTAGTAGAAGCGGAGCCTCCCTTGGTCGTATAGCACGAAGGGCCAGCTACCGGGATCGTCTGGGAACACCTTGTGCTCGTGGAGGTGGAGGTTGAACAGGCGGTCGCGGTGCATGGGCGGTAGCCGGTCGAACGCGGCGCGGGCATCGAGAAGGAGGCTCTCGCCGCCTTCGTCGCTCTGCCGGTGGCAGTACCAGGCGATGAAGCGGGCAGCGTGGTGGTCCGTATGCAGATCGAGCGATCGCGCCGAGGTGACCATGGCTTTGCTCTCGGGCCGCACGCGTACTTCGGTGCGCTGGATGATGGTGCCCAGCTTCGTGATGGCCTCCCGGAAGGCGCTGTAGGGCATGGCCTCCAGGTGCATGCGCCCCTCCGCTTCGAGGGCGGCGCGCAGGTCGGTGATGTGGGTTGTTTCCATTGTTCGTTGGCGGTAGATGGTCCGGAGGGGTTCGCTCATGCACTGAGGCGCTGGGCGATGAGCGCGTAGCGGCGCCTGTCGATGAACGTGTGGATCTCCACGGCAGCGCGGTAGGTGGGCAGCAGGACCTGGAAGCTGAATTCCGCGCCGCGGTGCTGGATGCGCAGGACACGCTGGCGCACGCACATCACCTGCACAATGTCGCGGATGTAGAGGAAGACCTCGCGCTTGAGGTTCTCGCCCTCGCTCAGCCTGATTCGCACGACTTCGCGCGGGGTGAACAGGAGAATCACCACGAGGCATTTGCGCACCGGGTCGGGGCCCATGCGATGCCCCTTCTGCTGGAAGTGGTTGTCCGGGACGCTGAAGCCCTGGTCGAGCAGTTGGGAGCCGTACTTCTTGCCGGCGGCATCGAGGTAGCGCTCCCCCACGTTCACCACAGCCTGGCGCACGTAGTTGAGTTCTTCGGCCTGAAGGGCCTTGCTCGCATGTTCAAGGAGGCCCGGGATGCTGGCGTGGTCCGGGAATTCCTGCTGGAGCTTGCGCTCCACGGTCTGAAGGATGTTCGGGTACATGGCTTTGTGGTTTGACCAAAGCTGTACCCAACGCCGGGCCATTGCCCCGGGTGGAGCAATGAACAGCGGTGCTGGAGAAATGAAATGCTCCTGAGGGTCAGATGCGGCCCTTCAATCGGGCTGCAACAGCATCCGCGTAGGCCGCGCCGACATCCAGCTTCCTCTCCTTGCGGGTCCCGTCCTCCAGCACGCATTCGACCCACACGTAATTGCTAGAATAGCGCTTGACCCGCTCCGGATTAATGCAGGAGGCTTTCGACACACGGAGCATGCTGCCCTTGGGGAATCCTTCATCTTCCAAGGCGTCATCGGTCATGGAGAGCTTCGGCACGATGACCGGCCTTCGATTGGTGAAAAAGACAACGCGGCTGTTGTTCGCTGCCTGCTGTTCATTCTCCGGCGCTTCAATGGAAACGATGTCCTTCAATCTTACCGGCAACCTCGTCCTGTCCACGCAGCGCAGGCTGATCATGGTTGGTTCGGTTGTAGCATCAATCAACTTGATGAACCGGGCAATAGCCTGCTTGAAATCGAACTCGTCGAAACCCTTGGAAAGATGCTCCACGGGCAACTGCTCGCGCAGTCGTTGAAGCTTTTCGATTCTGAGCAGATCCTGCGCGACCCTGCCGCTGATGAAGAGCACGGGCAAGGAGAATTCACCCGCTATTCTCAAACCGGCTTCTTCGTCCTTGTCGATCTCTATATCCAAGAGGAGTGCATCTGGCGGGTCGGCACGCACTCGTTCCGTGAATTTCGCCGCATCCTCTTGGGCTGTAATCACCTGAACGGTATCAAGAAACTTGAGCATGCGAACGATGCGGTCCAGAACAACGCCATCATCCTCGAGGACAGCGAACCTCAGCTTGCTCATGCCTTGATCTTGATGGTCAGGACGGCCCGGTAGAAGTCGCCGGGCACCGGCCCGTGCTCAAGAACAAAAGTGCCATCCAGCAGGCTCTCCAGTCGCTCATTCATGTTCTTCAGCCCGATGCCACCGACTGATTGCCCTGGCTTCTTCCCGACCTTGTTGATAACCTCCAACGAGAAATCATCGCCGGATAGCCTCACTACCACTCGCAGGAATGACGGATGCTCCACATCGCCATGCTTGAACGCGTTTTCGAGCAGATATCCGGTGACGAGGTGCGGTATACAAGCCTGCGTATACCACTTGGCCTTCGTGTCCACGCCACTTGTAATGACATCCAGCCCATCACGCTCCTTCCGCACGATGGCTTGCATGTCCACGTAGCTCTGGATGAAAGCGAGCTCCTCCTCCACGCTGACCTTGTGCTTTGCCCCCTTGTACAGCACGTAGTCCATGGTCTTCATCATCGTGTCCATGCCATGGCTAAGGTTGCCCGCATAGGCCTGCAACCGCGCCATGATGTTCTTCATGGTATGAGGCTCTAGCTGGATCTTGAGGTTGTCCGCCTGAAGTAGAGCGTTCTCCACCTCGAGTTGCGCATTCTCTTTGATCAGCGTATCCCGATGCTCGGCAATGCGTTGTTTCTCCTGTAGAACGCCGCGTAGTTCTCTGCGAGTACGACGCAGCTTAACAAACAACCAAATAGCGACGACGAAGAGTAGGAGTATTACAAATCCTGAACCGTCTTCCATGGTCTGCGACTGTTTGCCGAAAATAGTCGATGAAGTTTATCCCTGAAGGAATCTCGCGTGAGCGGGCGAAGCGGCAGCTTGCCGCAGGGCCGGCCGAGCAGCGCACGGAGCGAGGAGACTGCAACGCAGGAGCAGGCCCCGGAGCCCGATGCGATGCCGACCGGCACAAGGCAACTACAGCGCAGCACGCGACCCGGCTGCTCCCGAGCCAAGGCTCTGCGAAGCGAAGGGATGAGCCGGGGCACGCCCAAACAACCTCAGCGAAGAAGGACCATTATCGCTTCCCCAACGCCTCCATGATCCCCTTCGCCGCCACCGGCCCTGGCCTTGAGCCGGGGTTCGTCCCCGGCCCATAAACATCAAAACATCCGGCCTGCTTCAGGAACTCGAAGTCGTTCGGCGGGATCACGCCACCGGCCACCACCAGGATGTCGGGGCGGTTGTGCGCCGTGTACGATGCAGCAGTCATTTCGGGACGGCAGAACGCTGCGTGCGCGTCACCTTTCGGCGTTTGGCGGGCGTTGTTCTTGGGCGCCTGGCCAGTTGTGCGCGGAGCCGGTCCATCAGTTCGTTGCGCACCTCGGTCATCAGGAAGCCTTTCAGCGAGAGGTGCTCGTCCAGGTCGTGCCAGCCAATGGCCGTGCCGTCCGCGATGATCTGCCAGCCGCTGAGCTGGTTGGCCTTGGCTTTGGCCAGACGCGGGAAATGTTCGGTGTGCACCATCAAAGGGGTACCGGAGTTGAGCATGACCACGAGCAGCCCTTGATGCGGCAGCGGCTCAACGTCCA
>CAZJTB010000211.1:0-5319 GCA_964548485.1 uncultured Chryseobacterium sp.
CGAGCGCCGCCTGAACCGGGAGTTCCCGGAGGACCGCAAGTTCGTGTTCGAGGACCGCGGCCGCGGCGGCATGCGGCTCTATTCGCGCGAGTTCGCCAGGGCTTACGAGGATGCCATGCTGGGCATGGTGGAATCGCGCATGAATGCCAGCATCTATGCCGTGGGCAGCTTCTGGTACACGGCCTGGGTGAACGCCGGCATGCCCGACCTGAACCGGATCGAGCAGAAGGACGTGAGCGACTCCCTGAAAGCCGTGCTCCGCGCCGAGGAGGAGCTCTGGCAGCAGCGCAAGCAGGGCTACGGCCGCGACCACGAATGATCGGCGCTAAGCCACGGAGTGCCCCAGGATATTCACGTAGCTGAAGCGCTCGTAGCGGTTGATGCGCTGCCGTTTCAGCTTCTTCAGGTGCTGCGCGAACCAGCGGTAGTACTTGGCCGGCACCTCGCCCGAGGCATCCAGGTCGCCTTCCTGATCGAGGTATTCCGGCAATGAGCCCAGGGTGCGCGGCCAATCGTGCACCTCGGCCTCAGCGCCGTCCACCCGCACGTGCACGGTGCGCCCGCCGAACGGGACATCCTTCACGAGCAGCCCCTTCAGCGCGAGGGCTTCCAATGCCTTCAGGTGGCCACGCAGCTCGGCCGTGCTGCGCGGAAGGGTGAGCCGGATGCCCCGCACGCGGAGGTCAGCCCCGTTCACGCGCACCTGATCGCTCACCAGCAGCGCCCGATCGAGGTGCTCCACGAAATTGATGTGGTAGCCCGTGGCGAGCACCTCGGCCAGGGCCTTGCGGCGCTTCTGCACCCGGCTCACCGCCAGCACGCCCGCGAAACCGGCGGCGAGCAGGACCACGCAGATCAGCCGCTCGGAATCACCGAGCCCGAACCGCTCTTTGAAGATGGGCTCGTAGGAAAGGCTGCTGGGCAGGGCGCTCATGAGCCACTCCTCCAGCTTGGGGAAGAATCGGATGAAGGCAAGCAAGGGCCGTCGCAGCATGAGGTGGGAGCGCTTGCCGGCGAAGCTAGAAGCAAGTCGCCACGCGATCCCGAAGAACGCTTGTTCAATCCGCGCGCTTTCGCGCTAGGCGCGGATCCCCGGGCATGGTGCCGAACACCAGGTCCCAGAGCGGCGAGCTCACGCCGAAGGCCGCCGTGTCACCAACGTAGTGATGCAGGTTGTGGTGCTTCCAGAGCGCGCCAAGGAAGCCTTTCGGCGGCTTGTAGGCATGAATGGCATAGTGGACCATCAGGTACGTGGCATAGCCTGCCAGGAAGCCCCCGCCGAAGGCATACCCATGCACGCCCATGGCCAGGCGGAATAGCGCGATGAATAGCGCGGCCACCAGAACGCTCATCACCGGAGGCAGGGCCAGGCGGCTCTTGTCCTTGGGATGCTCATGGTGCACGCCGTGGAAGATGTATTGGATGCGGGCCTTTCGCGGGCTGTCCGTGGGCATGTGGTAGAAATACCGGTGAACGGCGTATTCCACCAGCGTGAAGAACAGCGCACCGACCGCGGCCAGCGCGGCCACCGCCACCGGTTGCAGGCCGAGGCGCGCGATGGAGTACCACGCAGCAGCGGCGGCCGTGCCGAAGAAGATCGTGAGCGGGATGGCGATGTGCGTTCGCGTGAGCGCCTCCAGGACGGGATTCCGGAAGAGTCGTGCGCTCGCGTTCGGTGCGTGGGTGCCCATGGATGCCGCGGCGAAGTTATCGTTGCTGAAACGGTGTCAAGCGGGCATGCGCCCCCAACCCAAGACAGCAAGGGTGCGCGATACCCCCATCGGGCGCGCGCTGATACCGATGCGCTGGCTACATTCGCCGCCCTTTCGGGCACTTAGCTCAGCTGGTTCAGAGCACCACCTTGACAAGGTGGGGGTCGTTGGTTCGAATCCAATAGTGCCCACAGCGCCGCGAGGACCTCGCCGATAGGCGAAGAGGTCCATGGTGGCGCCGAAGGTTCCCGGACAGGTGCCTGGTGACCGATGGGGTGGGGGTGCGTCAAAAGCCATACACCGCTCCCCAGGTGCTGTTCAAGAGGAAGGAGAAGCACGCCGATTCGGCCACCGACGAGGAGATCGTGGCCGACTTGCAGCGCACGGTGGACGCGGACCGATTCGCCGTGCTCTACGACCGCTACAGCGCCAGGGTGTACCAGAAGTGCCTGGGGATGGCGGGCGACAGGCAGCTGGCCGCCGACCTCACGCATGACGTGTTCCTGAAGGCCTTCCTGAACCTGAAGAAATTCGATCACCGCAGCCGCTTCGGCACCTGGCTCTACAGCATCACCTACAACCGGTGCCTGGATCACCTGCGCAAGCGGCAGCGGGTGCGCGAGCAGGATATCGATGAGGACCACGCCCCGGCGGACGATCAGGAGGACCGCTATGAGAAGGAACTCATGGAGCTGCGCGCCGAGCGCCTTCCCGAAGTGCTGGCTGCCTTGCCGCCCGACGACCGTGCCGTGCTGCTGATGAAATACCAGGACGAGCTCCCCGTGAAGGAAATGGCCGAGGCCCTCGGGGTGGGCGAGAGCGCCATCAAGATGCGGCTGCTGCGCGCCCGTGAGCGCGCCGTGGCCCTGTACCGGCAACTCAACCCGGAAGCGGCATGAGCGCGAACCCCTTCCAGATCATCCGGCCCACCGAGGAGCCGCCCGAGCGCCTGCGCGGCGAGGTGCTCGGCAGCGTGCGCTCGGCCATCCTGCTCATGCGGCTGGCGCAGCTCTTCGTGGCCGATTACGCGCACACCATCTTCGACAAGCTCAGCGCCATGGAGCGCGAGGAGCGCCGTGCCGACCCATCCAACGACCCATCTAAAACCGATTCCGCATGAATGCCATCGACCTCATCATCCAGCGCATCGAGCATGCGTTCACCACAACGCTCGCCGCGCTCATCGACCGATCGCCTTCGCTGCTCCTCGCCGGGGTGGTCGTCCTGCTGGGGTGGGTGCTGGCCCGGGCGGTGCGCTGGATCGTGGCACGCATGAGCGCCGTTGGGCGGCTGGAGACGCTGGCGGAGCGCACGGGCATCCTCAAGGTCCTCATGCGGGCCGGCATGTCCAGCCTGGGCGCCCTGCTGGGCACCATCGCCTACTGGGCCGTGATGCTCGGTGTGGTGATGCTGGCGGCGGAAGTGCTGGGCATGACCCCGGTGATCGAGGGCATCGAGCGCGTCTTCGCCTACCTGCCCACCTTGCTCGCGGCGCTTGGCGTGTTCATCTTCGGCTACTGGCTGGCTGATAAGGCCCGCTTCGTGATGGGCGCCATGGGCGAGGCCATGGGCATCGGCGGAGGCCGCGTGATCGGCCGCGTGCTCTTCATCATCATCCTGCTCTTCCTCACCATCACCGCGCTCAATGTGGCCGGGGTGGATACCACGCTCATCACCAGCAACATCCTCATCGTGGTGGGCTCGCTGTTCGTGGCGTTCAGCATCGCTTACGGCTTCGCGGCCAAGGACATCCTCACCAACATCCTCAGCAGCTACTACGGCAAGGACCGCTTCAAGCCGGGCATGCGCGTGCGCATCGGCAACGATGAGGGCATCATCGAGCGCATCGACAGCATCAGCATCACCCTTCAGGCTCCAGGGAAAGCCATCATCATCCCCACCGCCAGCCTGGTGAAGGACCGGATCGAGGTCCTCGAGGCCTCGTCTCCGTCCTTGTGAGCAATCCACCGCGCCAGGCGACATTTGCACCCATCATCGAAAACCAGATCCATGCGCCAATCACTCCTCTCCCTCACTCTGCTCGCAGCATTCAGCGCCATCGCCCAGGATGATATCGATCAGAAGGCGCGCGATGCCGCCGCCGCCGCCGCTCAGGCCCGCCACTTGTCTGACAGCCTGGACGGCAAATGGCAGCGCAGCGGTGTGTTCTCGCTGAACATGAGCCAAGTGAGCCTCACCAACTGGGCTGCAGGCGGTTTCAATACCGTGAGCGGCATCGCCATGTTCAATGGCGCGGCCAATTGGAAGAAGGGCAAGCGGGCCTGGGACAATAGCCTGGTGCTCGCCTTCGGCGGGCAGCGCATCGAGGATGCCGACCCCACCAAGACCGACGACCGGATCGAATTGAACAGCAAGTACGGTTACGACCTGGGCAACCATTGGTACCTGGCCGGGGTGTTCCAATTCCGCACCCAGTTCACCGAGGGCTTCGATGCCAACTTCAACCGGATATCCAATTTCCTTGCTCCGGGCTACACCCTCCTCGGTGTCGGTATGGACTACAAGCCCAACGACAACTTCACCGCGTTCGTCTCGCCGGCCACTGCACGCATGGTCATCGTCACCGACGAGAAGCTCTTCGGCGGCAGCACCGATCCCGAATTCCGGGTGTTCGGCGTGAAGAATGGGAACACCACCGAGCTCGAGGCGGGCGGCTACGTGCGCCTGATGTACAAGACCGAGCTGGCCAAGAACATCACCTTCATGACGCGCGGCGACCTCTTCAGCAACTACCTGCGCAATCCCCAGAACATCGACGTGACGTGGGAGACCCTGTGGACCTTCAAGGTGAACGACTGGTTCGCGGCGACCCTGAACACGCTGCTGATCTACGACCACGACACCGATGTGCCGCGCAAGGATGCCGATGGCAACATCGACCCCGGCCCTGGCACGCAGTTCAAGCAGACCCTGGGCATCGGGCTCACCTGGAAGCTCTGATACGGGCCGCGACCGCATGCGAAGGCCGCCGCGCGCGGCCTTCGCTCATTCAGGGGCGAAACGGCCCAGCCAGGGGACAGGGCCCAGCACCGCGCCGCCCAGCAGGTTGGCATCGCGCCGTACCACGGCCACCGAGCGCACCCTGAGGCGACCAGCGCCCCGATTGTGCACATATGCGCGCAGCAGGAGCGGACCGCGCGCATCACCCGCATGCTCTGGACTCACGGCCACGACCATCGCGGCCATGGCATCGGGACGAAGCCGTGCATCCAGATCGCCACCGCGATAGAACACCGTGCTGTCGCCCTGGCGCACATCGGCGATCACCGCCGCCTCGGAATCCGCGTCGAATCCATCCACCACGGCCACCACCTCGACCAGGTCGTCATTCCGCAGCGTCACGCTATCCAGGCGAAGCTCGATGAGGATGCCGAACTCACGCCCTGAATAATCCCATCCGCTCGAATCAGCGGGCATGGAAGGCTCAACGATCCAAGCCTCGGAAATGCCGCCCGGTTTCAGCAGGGCGATGGTGTCGCGGTCGAACAACTCCACAGGTACGGGCTGAGCGGTGAACCGGAACACCTGGCCTTCCACGAGATCGGTACGGGCCATCAGCCTTCCATAGCGCTGCTGCACCATGGCC
>CAZJTB010000212.1:0-279 GCA_964548485.1 uncultured Chryseobacterium sp.
GCTGTACATGTCCAGCAGCCGTTCGCACGAGTTGATCTTCAGGTAGAGGCTCAGCTTATCGTCGGGCTGGTTGAGAACCGGGTGGCTGCCGAGCTCCAGCCGGGCGCTGAAGTGCGGCATGCGGATGGGCTCGGATCGGCCGAAGGTGGCCTTGATGGGCACGCCTCCCAGGGTGTAGCTGATGCTCACGCGCTCCGGCACGTTCAGGTCCACGGCGATGGGCTGGTCCAGAATGGCATCGTCCGTCACCACCAGGTCCACCAGCTTGAAGAAGGAGCG
>CAZJTB010000212.1:291-5279 GCA_964548485.1 uncultured Chryseobacterium sp.
TCCTCGGTGAGGATCTGCCCCCGGTTGAAGTAGCTCACCTGCAGGGGCAAGCGCTCGATTACCTTCGAGAGGAAGAGCCGGCTGCGCATGAACTCCACGTCGCCGTAGAGGTTCTCATCCTCCGAGAAGGTGGTCATGGCCAGCACCTTGGCCGTGTTGGTCTTGCGGATCTGCACGATCGCGCGCGCCTCGTAGGTGTCGGGCGTGTAGCGCAGGTACAGGGCTGCGCTGGTGCCGGCCAGCAGCAGGATGAGGAACACCCACACCAGGTTGCGCCGCAGGATGTACAGGAACAGCCCGAGCTCGAACTCGTTGCTGAAGTTCGTGATCCGCTGCTTGTAGCTCTCGAAGCTGACGTTGCCCTGCGTGATGCCCTCTGCGATCATCGTCAGGTCAGTTTCTGAAGCCCCGTACGATGCCGATGACGAGGATGATGCTCGTCAGCAGGGTGATGACCGGCTGCAGGTCCTGGATGATCTCGCGCGCCAGCTCGGGGTTGGGCTGCACGTAGAGCACGTCATCGCCCTGCATCACCAGGTCGGCGTACTGCAGCCCCTCCACGCTCGACAGGTCGAACTGGTGCACGGACCGCGTCCCATCGGGCTTCAGCCGGAAGAGCTTCACCCGCCTGGCATCGCCGCGCTTGGCCAAGCCGCCGGCGCGCGCCAGCACCTCCAGCAGGGTGGTGTTGTTGTTCTCCAGGGTCACCACCCGCGCATCGCCGCCGCCTCCGGGGAAGACCACCACGCGCCGGTTCACCACCTGGAGCTGCACGAAGGGCTTGTTGTAGTACACCGCGTACTTCTCCTCCAGGAAGACCTCGGCCTGTCGGATGGTCTTCTGCGATACTTGCACGCGGCCCAGCAGGGGCAGTTTCACCATGCCGTCGCCCTCGATGGTGTAGGTGAAGATGTTCCGGTTCAGGAAGTTGGCCTCGCGGGCGCCGCCCTCCGTGACCAGGTCGATCATCTTGAAGCCATCGTTGGCGAACAGGCGGAATTGCAGGATGTCGTTCGGCTGGATGATGAGCGCGCCCGAGGCGGTGTCCATGAACTGCTGGAATTCATGCCCCACCGGGGTCTTGAACATGATGTCGCGGTTGACGGTGCAGCCGGAAATCAGCAGGGCGAGCAGCGCGGCAAGCGCGGCACCATGGGTTATTCGCGATGGCATGGGACGGCGAAGGTAGGAATCGCGGCTCGGGCTCATCCGAGCAGGGAGCGGTAGAGCTCGGTGGTGTCGGCCACCAGCCGTGTGTAGTGGTACCGGTCCCGCACATGCTCCCAGCCGGCCTTGCCCATGCGCTCGCGCAGGGCGTCGTCCTCCACCAGGGCGGTGAGCTGGGCGGCCATCGACTCCGCATCGCCAGTGGCGCAGAGCATGCCCGTTCGGCCATCGAGCACCACATTCTCGGTGCCGCCCACCTTGGTGCACACCACCGGGCGGTTGCTGGCCTGCGCCTCGATCAGGCTAACCGGCGTGCCTTCGTTCAGGGAGGTGAGCACCACGATGTCGAGGCCGGCATTCACCACGTCGATCTCCTTGATCCAGCTGGTGAAGGTCACCGTGGCGCGTGGCACGGCCGGCTTCCCATTCACCCCGTAGCCGAATCCATGGCCGTTGAAGCGGGGGCCCGCCGCCTGAGTGAGGCCCATGGCCGCAGCACGACCGCTGAGCCGCTCGCGCTCCTCGCCGTCGCCCACGATGAAGGCTCTGATCTTGCGGCCGGTGCTTTGGGCCGTGCGTGCCACTACATCCAGGAAGAGGTCGTGGTTCTTGATCGGCACCAGCCGGCCTACGATGCCCACGGCCACCTCATCGTCGGCCAGCCCGTACACATGGCGGAACAGCTTGCGCTTCCGGGCCTGGTCCTCCTGGAAGCGGCTCAGGTCGAAGCCCAGCGGCACCACGCTCACCTTGTCCGCCGGGCAGATGCGGTGCTCATCCACGAGTTCCTCCTTCTGCCGCTCGCTGATGGCCACGATGCGCGATGAGCGCCGTGCGAGGAACCGCTCGATGTTCTTGTACAGCGCGGTGCGCACCGGTCCGAAGTAGCTGTGGAACACGTGGCCGTGGAAGGTGTGCACGATGGCCTTCACCCCCATGTCGGCCGCGGCCATGCGGCCCACGGCGCCCGCCTTGGCCGCGTGTGTGTGCACGATGTCGGGCTTGAATTCGCGGATCACGCGCTTGATGCGCGCATAAGCGCTGCGGTCGCGCCAGGGCGCCACTTCGCGCTGGAGCTCGGGCAGGATCACGGGCTTCACGCCCAGGTTATCGAGGATGTGGTGGCTGCCTTCCTCATGCGCCTCCTCGCTTCCGCCCACCAGCAGGGTCTCGAAATCATCCGGCAGATACCGCGTGAGGTAGGCCGCATTGTGCGTGGGGCCTCCGAGGTTGAACCGGTTGAGGATGCGGAGTACGCGGGGCATCTTGGTTTGGCGGAGCGCGAAAGTACCCCTCACCTGGCAGCGGGGGCGCTCATCCCGCGTGCGTTTTCCACCACGCCAAGAAGACGATCAGCGCATGTACGGTTGCCTGCGAGCTGCCCGGGTCGGCGCTAAGGAAGCGCGCGAGCACGCCCTCCACCGCCTCGGGACGGAGGCCCGCGCTCATCATCAGGTCGCGGTCGCGCAGGGCGTTGACCCGGTGCTGCATGGGGCCTTTGAGCATGGGCGTAAGCGGCACCTCGAACCCGCGTTTCGGGCGCTGCAGGACCTGGGCCGGCAGCAGCCCGCCGCATGCCCGGCGCAACAAGGCCTTGCCTTCGCCCCGGCGCATGCGCGCAGCCGCAGGCAAAGCGAAGGCGAGTTCCACCACACGCTTATCCAGGAAAGGCGTCCGCACCTCCAGGCCATGCGCCATGCTGGTCACGTCAACCTTGTGCAGCATGTCGTTGGGCAGCACGTTGTGCAGGTCGGCCCAAAGCAGCCCTTCGAGGGCAGGTCCATGCTCGAACGGCCTGGTGAGCGCCGCGCGCCGTGCATCGAATTCCGCGTCATCCGGATGCCCGTGCACCAGCGACCGGGCATCCAGCTCCTCGTCCCACGCGGCCAGGAGCAGGTAGCGCTCCTGCGGGCTCATCCGTGCCGAGCGCGCGAACCGGTGCAATTGGCGGATGCGGTCGGTGAGCGGGCTGTTGCGCGATTTGGGAAGCAGGCGCCAGAGCGGGGCGCCTGCCACGGCCATGCGCTCCTTGAAGCCGGGCTGCGTGGCACGGAGCTCTGCCTGGTGCTTGCGGTAGCCCCCGAAGAGCTCGTCGGCCCCATCGCCGCTCAGGGCCACGGTCACATGCGACCGCGTCCGCTGGTTCAGGATGAAGCTGGGCAGCGCGCTCTGGTCGGCGAAGGGCTCGTCGAGCGCAAGCAGCAGCGGCTCATAGGCGGCGGCCAGGTCGCCGCTGCCGAGCGTGAAAGTGGTGTGGTCCGATCCGATGTGCCTGGCCATGGCCTCGGCATGCGGCGTCTCGTCGTAGTAGCGGTCGGTGTAGCCGATGCTGAAGGTGCGCAGGTCGGGCTTGTGGCGCTTGGCGAGCGCGGCGATGATGCTGCTGTCGAGGCCTCCGCTCAGGAATGCGCCGATGGGCACATCGCTGATGAGGCGCAAGCGCACCGCATCGTCCAGCAGCTGGCCCAGCTGCCGCGCCGGGTCCGCTTCCACGCGGGTGGCGGCGGCCGCCTCTTCCGCCGTGTACCACCGGCTCACGGTGGCGCCGCTGGCATCGGCCACGATGCTATGGCCAGGCAGCAGCTTGCGGGCATGGCGCACCATGCTGTGCGGGGCCGGCACATAGTAATGGGTGAAGTAGAGCCGCAGCGATACGGGGTCCACCGTCGGTGGCAGGCCCATGGCCAGCAGCGCGCGCAGCTCGCTGCCGAAGAGCAGCCGGCCATCGTGCTCGGCCCAATGGAGGGGCTTCACGCCGAAGCGGTCGCGCGCCAGGAAGAGGGTGCCCGTTTCGCGGTCGTGTATGGCCAGCGCGAAGAAGCCGTTGAGGTCGTGCAGGAATCCCGGGCCCTTCTCGTTGTAGAGGCGGAGCACCACCTCGGTGTCCGTACGGCTGCGGAAGCGATGCCCCTTCGCTTCGAGGCCTTCGCGCAGCTGCACGAAGTTGAACACCTCGCCGTTGAAGGCGATGGTGTAGCGGCCGCCCTCGTCGGTGAAGGGCTGGTGGCCTGCGGCGCTGGTATCGATGATGCTCAGCCGGCGATGGCCGAGCGCTGAAGGGCCATCGCGGAAGATGCCTTCATCGTCGGGCCCGCGGTGCGCGATGCAGCGCAAGGCCGCGCTCAGGTCGGGCTCGCGGCCCTGGGCGTGCGCGAATGCAAGGTATCCGGCGATGCCGCACATGGCGCGCTACCAGGGACGCTCCAGGTCCTTCGCGGTGAATGCGTGGTCGCGCCTGTGGAATCCGCTGCCGGGATCGGGGCGCTTGATGCGCAGGGAATCGCGGCCCGCCGCGCGCTGCAGCAAGGCGATGGGAGTGAGCACCAGGAAGAACACGATGCCGAGCAGCACGCGCGACACCACATGGCCGATGGCCTGCGACAGGCTCATCCAGCCCCAGGCCACCAGGCGCGCCAGCCACGGGGATAGAAGGGTGGCCAGGGTGAGCCCGGCCGCGATGGGCAGCCACGCCGCATGGCCATGCAGCAGGGCCAGCAGCAGCAGGCCGAAGACCAGCGCCAGCACGCTCTCGTAAGCCTTCGACCGGTCAGGCATCAGAACAGGGTGTAGATGTAGGGGGCCAGCGCCGATCCCCCGCCGAGCACGAGCACGGCCGTGAGCAGCACGAGCACGATGATCACGGGGCCGAGCCACCACTTGCGGCGCTCTTTCATGAAGGCCCAGATGTCGCGTAGCAGTTCCATGGGTCTGTTCCGGGTTCAGTCCAAGACGTGTTCCTTCATCCATTCCTGCCCTTCGGGCCAGGGCGGCTGCTCCTCCTTCAGGAAGATACGTTCGTTCACCACCAGCACATCCATTTC
>CAZJTB010000213.1:0-4059 GCA_964548485.1 uncultured Chryseobacterium sp.
CGATGCGCGCTCGGTGGTCATGGGCGGCACTCGGTGTGACGTGCGCTGCAGGCGTGCTCTACTTCTACCGCACTAATCCACCGCTGCGAGTCGATGATGCGCGCTTCACCTGGCAGATGGAGCAGGGTCTCGCCATCGCACGCGAAGCCAAGCGGGACGAGATGGTCTTCACCCTCAACTTCACACCCGATCCGCAGGTGCAGTGGTACGCGAAGCGCACGCTCTTCCGGGTGGAGGATGCGGAGCGCGCTATGGAGCTTATGCGATCCGCTGGAGTGCAGGATGGCGTCGTGTTCAGGGAGAGTAGTGGCAAGCTCGAGCATGAGCACCTGAGAATACATCCGTGAGCAGTTCGTGTCGCGCAGCAGTATCGGCCGAATCTCACGCAGAGACGCAGAGAACGCGGAGGAAATCCGTGCTACTCTGCGTCTCTGCGTGAGGCCTGCATTCCGATTGCCTCACCGCGGCTCAAACACCTCCACCCGCAGGTCATCCACCGAGTGCGTGCCGCCAGCCTGATTCCAGAAATACACCTTCAGGTTGTCGTTCACCGAGCGCACCTCGGGCGTGAGATAATCGAAGCTCAAGGTGTTCCACGCATTGAGTTGCACCGTGTTCATGTCCCACGAGCGGGTCACGTACTTGTAGCTCGCACCCTCGTGGTGGAAGGCGCAAACGATCAGCGGCGCGGTGGTCGCACTGTCGGCAACCCAAAGCCGCGCGCTGATGCGGAGCCAGGCGTGGTCCTTCCCCGTCAGGTCGCGGTATCGCACATCGGGTCCGGAGGAGAACGGCTGCTCGGGGGTCAGGGTGAAGACGCTGTCGGGCTGCTCATCGAAGGTGTTGCGATACAGGAGGTGACTCCGGTAGCGCGACTCATCCTCCAAGTGCTCCTCCCCTGTGATGGAGCGTTGCACAAGCAGCAGGTCCTCGGCATTAGAGGGCGCTCTTGTCCTTCCGAAGATGGCCGCGTAGTACGCGCCGGTCATACGGTCCTTCGAGATGATGTTGGCGTTCCACTGCCAGGTCTGGAAGAGGTTGAGGAGGATGAGGAGCGCCGTCGTGGGGATGATGACACGCTTCATCGGGCCTTCTACAAGTTGCTTCAACAACAAGCCCAAGGGCAGGGCGAGCAGCGCGTACATCGGCATCATGCTGCGCGCGCTGAAGCTGCCGCCCGCATACCACCAGCAGGTCCAGCTGCTCGTGATGTAGAGATTGACGATGAAGAGCACCGCGATGGGCCAGAACAGATGCCGCTGCCTCCTCCACAGGACGGCAAGCCCCGCAACCATCAACAGTGCAAGCGGCGTGTACACGAACCAGCCCTTGCGGAAGCTGAAGAGGTAGTCCCAGGTATAGGGCGTGGCGAAGTCGAAGCCCTCGCCCGGATTCACGTAGGAGTAGAAGAGCCATTGGCCGGTGACGCTCTTCCAATAGAGCAGCTGCGGCGCAGCCATCACCCCGAAGGCCAGCACGGCGAGCAGCCCGTGCTTCCATTCGCGGCGGACCATCCGCCATTTCGCGGCCAGGCCTTCGCTGCCCGACCAGAGCAGCGGCAGCAGCACGCACACGCCCTCGTTCGGGCGCACCAGGGTTATCCATCCCGCCGTGGCGCCGATGGCGATTGCCGCTTGCCATGTGGGCTTTCCATGCCAGCGTATCGTGGCCAGCAAGAGGCCTGCGTACAAGGTGAACAGGTAGGGATGCGTGAGCAGGGTGCCGTCGAGCGCGGCCAGATGCAGGAAGTTGGTGCCCAGCACCACGAGCACGAGCAGCAACGCCGTCCAGCCATCGCTGAAGAAGTGCAGCAGCGCGCGGCGGAAAAGGAAGAGTCCGAGCATCACCCAGAGCAGCACGCCGAAGGTGACGACCGCGGAGTAGGGCGCCGAAAGCCCATCGGCCGGGTAGCCCAAGGGCTCGGCGAGGACATGCGCGATGAAGAACCACGGCGCGTAGGCCAGGGCCATGCCGCTGCTGTACTTGATCACGCGTGCGCCTTCCGGGCCATCCACGAGCTGGTAGAGCGTGGCGGAGGGATCGTAGTTCGCCATCAGCGCATCGAGCCAGGCGCGGTCCTTCAGCGCGGGATCATCGTGAATGACCAGCGCCGGCAGGTAGAGGTAGTAGCCGAAGACGTCCCAGGTGAGGCTGCGCGTGCTGGGCTGCGTCAGCCGCAGCGCGATGAGCAGCGCGCAGAGCGCGTAGGCGGCAGTCAGGGACCTGCGGAAGGGGTTGCTACTCACCTTCAACCGCATCGAGGACCTGCTTGACGATCTTCGGATGCAGCGCCCTGCCCGCATGGAAAGGAAGCACCATGCGCTGGTTGCCCTTCATGTAGATTCGATGGCCGCCTGAAGTCCGCACCCAGGCGAATCCAGCCCCGAACAGGAGCTTCTCGGCCTCCTTTGCCGTGAGTGTCCTTTGCTTAGCCAATCGGCACGGGCATGGAGGTGGTGAACACCTGGCGCTTCAGGATGCGCTTGACCTCTGCGGGGCGCAACGTGCTCCAATAGAGATCAACCGCCTCCTTGATGTTGCGCATCACCTCGTCGAGGCTTTCGCCTTGGGTGTGGCAGCCCTTCAATTCGGGCACATAAGCGAAGTAGCCGTGCTTGTCGTGCTCGATGATGACCTGCAAGCTGTGCTTCATGGTACGTGGGCTGGACGAAAGTTAATGCAGGCCCGCACCTTGCCCACCACGATGTGATGCCCTACGGCTTCTTGATCTCGAAGTCCTCCAGGAACTTGGTGGTGAACACACCCTCGCGGAACTTCTCGTTCTGCATGAGCTGCAGGTGGAAGGGGATGGTGGTGCTCACCCCCTCGATCACGTACTCGCTCAGGGCGCGCTCCATCTTGGTCAGGGCCTCCTCGCGGGTCTGCGCGCTCACGATCAGCTTGCCGATCATGCTGTCGTAGTTCGGCGGGATGGTGTAGCCCGCGTACACGTGCGTGTCCACGCGCACGCCGTGGCCACCGGGGCTGTGGTAGCTGGTGATCCTGCCGGGCGTGGGGCGGAAGTTGTTGAAGGGGTCCTCCGCATTGATGCGGCATTGGATGCTGTGGCGCGTGGGCTCGTAGTTGAGCCCGCTGATGGGGATGCCGGCGGCGATCTTGATCTGCTCGCGGATCAGGTCATAGTCGATGACCTCCTCGGTGATGGTGTGCTCCACCTGGATCCGCGTGTTCATCTCCATGAAGTAGAAGTTGCGGTCCTTGTCCACGAGGAACTCCACGGTGCCCACGCCCTCGTAATTCACGCTGGCAGCGGCCTTGATGGCGGCGGCGCCCATCTTCTTGCGCAGCTCCTTGGTCATGAAGGGGCTGGGCGTCTCCTCCACGAGCTTCTGGTGGCGGCGCTGGATGCTGCAGTCGCGCTCGCTCATGTGGCAGAAGGTGCCGTACTGGTCGCCCGCGATCTGGATCTCGATGTGGCGCGGCTCCAGGATGTACTTCTCCATGTACATGCCCGGATTGCCGAACGCGGCACCAGCCTCCTGGCTCGCTTTCTCGAAGGCCTCCTGGAACTCTTCCTCCTTCCAAACCAAGCGCATGCCCTTGCCGCCGCCACCAGCCGTCGCTTTCAGGATCACCGGGTAGCCGATGCGCTTGGCTTCTTTCTTCGCCAGCGCGATATCCGTTACCAGGCCTTCCGTGCCGGGCACAACAGGAACGCCAGCGGCGATCATCGTGGCCTTCGCGGTGGCCTTGTCGCCCATGGCCTCGATCTGCTCGGGCGTGGCGCCGATGAACTTGATGTTGTGCTGCTGGCAGAGCTTGCTGAACTTGGCGTTCTCGCTGAGGAAGCCGTAGCCGGGGTGGATGGCATCGGCGTTGGTGATCTCGGCGGCCGCGATGATGCGCGGCATGTTCAGGTAGCTCTCCTTGCTCGGCGGCGGGCCGATGCACACGGCTTCATCGGCGAAGCGCACGTGCAGGCTCTCGCGGTCGGCGGTGCTGTACACGGCCACGGTCTTGATGCCCATCTCGCGGCAGGTGCGGATCACGCGCAGGGCGATCTCGCCGCGGTTGGCTATGAGGATCTTCTTGAACATC
>CAZJTB010000213.1:4159-5273 GCA_964548485.1 uncultured Chryseobacterium sp.
ACATCGCTCTCGATCTCGTTGAAGAGCTTCATGGCCTCGATGATGCAGATGGTCTTGCCGGGCTTCACCTCGTCGCCCACGTTCACGAACACGGGCTTGCCCGGGCCGGCCGCGCGGTAGAAGGTGCCGATCATCGGCGCCTTGATGGTGATGTACTTGCTCTCGGCGGCGGGTGCGGCAGCCGGGGCCGCAGGGGCCGGAGCCGCGGCTGGAGCCGGAGCGGGGGCCGCGGTGGGCAAGGCCACGGGCTGCGCCATGGGCTGGGCGATCACCTGCACGGGCGCCTGTTCCTTCTTGCCAGCTGGCGTCTTGATGGTGATCTTGAAGTCCTTCTGCTCGATCTCCACCTCGCTCACGCCGCTCTTGGCGACGAACTTGATCAGGTCCTGGATCTGTGTGATGTTCATCGGTTCGCTCATTGGGGTTGGCGCCTAGCGCACAAAGGGCCGCCAAGGTAAACAGCCAAGTTGCGCGGGCAAGAACTATGGTCCGAGGAACCGGACAGCCCCAACCCCCTTGATGTCAATCAGATAGAAGGACGGCGTCAATGGCCCAACACCGCTGAGCCATGCGCCTTCGTGCGTCGAATTCACGCTGGTCTGCTGCACAACGCGGCCGGTTGGGTCGAGCAGCTCAACATTATATCGGCCCAAAGGCACGCCACTGATCCCTATACGCCCATCGGCTTGGCGCCAAGCTCGCATGGCGGAGCGTGGTGTGCTGGGTTGATGAGCCATCCCAACAGCCACCGAGCAGGTATCCGAATACGCGCTTCCCGTGAACCGCATAGCGCAGTTGATGTCCCAGTTGTTGCAACTGGCGAAAAGCGTGTCGTGGAAGAACTCGATGGTGTTCACCTCCGGTTGAATGCCTAGGGGCAGGCCGCACCAGCGCGCACCATCCCAATACGCGATGCCGGGGCAGGGCACGTTGCCCACGTAGCTGAAGGTGCCGCAGGCCCACAGTTTATCATCATTGACCTCCATCTCAATGGCCCCCACCAAGTACGTGTAGGGCCCATCGAGGCCCTGGAAGCCCGTGCCCACCGGATGGAATTGCTGCCCATCCCAGCGCATGATGCCATGGCCCGCGTTGCCCGCTGCGATGGGGATGC
>CAZJTB010000214.1:0-5273 GCA_964548485.1 uncultured Chryseobacterium sp.
CACCTCCAGGATGCGCTCCTTCGACCAGAGCGCCTCAATCAGCACCGTGAACCAGGCCTCCAGGAGCTTGCGCGCCTTGCTCCGGCCGGGCCAGAGGAACACGTTCTTCGCCGCCTGCTGGCTGATGGTGCTGGCCCCCTTCACGCGCCTTCCCGGCTGCTTCTTCCACAAGGCCTGCGCGAACTCCGGCCAGGAGAAGCCGGGCGCCTTCATGCCCAATGAGCGCTTGATCTGCTCAATTGAGAATCCATGATGCACCATGAAACGCTGATCCTCGCTGCTGATCACCGCCAGGGGCATCGCGCGCGCCATGTACTCGAGCGACCGATTGCTCCGGCTGAAACCCTGCTGCTCGGCGCTTTGATCGATCATGACGAAGGTGACCGGTGCGTCCAATGCACCCAGCAACGCGGCCCATGAAGCGGTGATGGCAATCCACCAGAAAACACAGGCGCCCAGGAATCGGATGACCGTTAGCAGTTTCTTGCCCATGATGCGCGCAGCGGCCACCAAAGTAGAGGGGCCGGCCCATGCGGACCAGCCCCCCGTTCCTGCCGCCTGCGCTTACCCCTCGTGCTTGCGGCCGAAGAACTGGTAGTACACCATCAGCGATGCGCCGCCGAGCACCGCGATGCCGATGAAGAAGGGCAGCGGGTTCTCGCTATCCGGACCAAGCAAGGCGTGCTGAATGATCCATCCAGCAAGCAGGCCCAAGCCGATGCCCACCATGAAAAGCCCGTTCCGCATGGCGCGGCGGCCATCAGGAGCCGGCCTGGCGATCTGCGGGTCCATGCCCTTGTCGATCATGCTCATGCGCTCGCGATGGCGCGTGCTGTAAAGGATGTACACGATGCCGAAGGCAGTGGCGAATGGGACTATGATGCCGAGTAACGGGATGAGGGCTTCCATGCGGTGTTGGGTGATTGTGGCTGTTGAAGGCTTATGGTGGTCGCTGCTCATCGGACGCCGGGCGCGGAACTTCGGTTACAATCAGCCTACAGGCCCCACCCATCCGCCTGCTTGATCGCTCATCCCTGGAGGCTTGCAGGGATGGCGGCGCCCCTGCTGCCTTTGTAACCAAATGGGGCACATCACTCGTCCCATCGCCGCTCGTGGACCACGCACCCCTCATCGCGCGCATCCTCGGAGGAGACAGCCGGGCCTACGCCGAGCTTGTAGGCCACTACAGCACATGGTGTATACCGTTTGCCTCCGCGAGCTGAGGAGCAAGCAGGAGGCGGAGGAAGCGGCGCAGGACAGCTTCGTGAAGGCGTATCAGAACCTGAGGGGCTTCGCCGGCGGGTCGAAATTCAGCACCTGGCTCTTCAGCATCGCCTATCGCACCGCGGTGAGCCATGGCCGCAGGCGCCGCACCGATGGGCAGTCGGTCGATGAACTCGCGCATCACCCGGCAATAGAAGCCGTGCACGGTGAAGGGCGTGATGATCTGCGAGCCCTATTGGACCGCGCCATGAAGCTGCTGCCCGCGGATGATGCCTCCATCCTGAGCCTCTTCTACCTGGAGGAACTCAGCGTGGAGGAGATCGTAACCGTGACCGGACTGGGGGCGTCGAATGTGAAAGTGAAGCTTCATCGCGCCAGGAAAAAGCTGGCGGAAATGATGGAGCAGCAGCTGGGCCCAGAAGCACGCGCGCTACTTTTGAACGATGACTGAGCTGAGCGACAACGACCTCCGCAAGCTGTTTCAGATGGCCGGTCATGCATCGCCGGATCGCGACCTGACCGACCTGATCATGGCGCGCGTTGCCGTGACGCGGATCGCTGAGCCTGTTTACGTAGCGCCACTTATCAGCAAGCGAACATGGGCGGTGATCGCGCTGTGCATCATGCTGCTCATCGCCGGTGTCTTCAGCATCTCGAGCAGCGGCCTTGCCAGCCCCTCGCATCCTTGGGGGGATGGGTTGGTTGATGCCTTGGGCCGAATGAAGCTTCCCGAGGGCGCTTGGCCTCAGTGGACCATCGGGCTCTCGGCACTGTCGCTGCTCTTCGCGGTGCTCGTGCGGAAGGCAGAGCTCCGCGCAATCGCTTGATCCGTCTCAGAGCAATGCCTTCGCCGCTGTAAGCGCCGCCTCGTAGTCCGGCTCGGCGCCCAGTTCTGGAGCCACCTCGCAATAGCGCACACGGCCCTCCTTATCGATCACCAAGGTGACCCGGCCCAGCAGTCCGGCCATGCCGCCATCGGCGATGCGCGTGCCCCAGGCATCGGCATCGCGGAAGCGGAAGTCGCTGCCGGGAATCACGTTGTCGATGCCCTCGGCGGCGCAGAAGCGCTTCAGGGCGAAGGGGAGGTCGGCGGTGACGGCCAACACCTTCGCGCCAAGCACGGTGGCGAGCTTGTTGAAGGTGCGCGTCTCCGTGGCGCAGGTGCTGGTATCCACGCTCGGGAACATGAGGAGCACCACCACACTGCCCAGATGGTCGGTGAGCGTGGCGTTGCTCTTGTCCGTGTTCACATAACGCAATTGCGGCGCGGCTGCGCCGATGGCGGGCAGGGCGCCCAGGAAGTTTGGTTGAGGCATGGGCTTGCTGGGGGTGGGTTGACAACGATCACCGCTGCGCAAAGCGTGCAGCGCCCGTGTTCAACAAGGGAACCCGATCAAGGTTCGCGCATGATGCGCGGAATCGCCTCCTCATAGGCCTTGCGCGCCTCTGCGATGGTGCCGAATGGCTGGTCATCGACCATGAGCTTGCCTTGGGTGACATGGCCGAGCAGCACGCTGGGCACCCGGCTCTGGGCCATGAGGTCGAGGAAGGCATCCTCGCTCTCCTGCGCCACGGTGACCACGGCACGGCCCTGCGCTTCGCCGAAGAGGAAGCTGTCCTCGCGCACCTCGCTGTCAGTGACCACGTCGAAGCCGAGGCCCCGCGGCATGCCCATCTCGGCCAGCGCGACGAAGAGCCCGCCATCGCTCACATCGTGCGCGGCGTTGATGAGGCCCTTGCGGATGAGCATGAGCAGCATGGTGTGCAGGCGCTTCTCCTCCTCGATGTCGAAATAGGGCGCCGGTGAGCGCTCGATGCCGTGGATTCGTGCGAGGTATTCGCTGCACGCGATGTCATCCACCACCTTGCCGAGCAGGAAGATGAGGTCGCCCTTCTGCTTGAAGTCGAGGCTCATGCGCTTGCTCACATCGGGCACGATGCCCACCATGCCGATTGTGGGTGTTGGGAAGACCGGGATATTCTTCTTCTCCGTGACGGTGTGGTTGTAGAAGCTCACATTGCCGCCGGTAACCGGGGCATCGAAGGCTCGGCAGGCATCGCCCATGCCCTTGATGGCATGCGCGAACTGCCAGTACACCTCGGGGTCGTAGGGATTGCCGAAGTTGAGGCAGTTGGTGACGCCGCAGGGCTCGCCGCCGGTGCAGGCGATGTTGCGCGCGGCCTCGCTCACGGCGATCATGGCGCCGGTGTAAGGGTCGGCATGCACATAGCGGCCGTTGCAATCAACAGTGACCGCGAGGCCCTTGCCGGTCTCCCGCACGAGCACGAGGCCCGCATCGCTGGGCGCGTTGGTGCTCATGTTGTTGGTGCGCACCATGGTGTCGTACTGCTCGCTCACCCAGCGCTTGCTGGCGATATTGGGGCTGGCAAGCAGCTCATAAGCGACGGACTTCAGGTCCATCGGCTCATCCACATCATCCAGTCTGAACCGCCTGTTCTCCGCGATATAGGCCGGCTCCCGCTGCTCGCGCTCGTACACCGGCGCGCCGCCACCCAGCACGAGGCTCTCCGCAGGCACATCGGCGATCAATTCACCGTGCATGAAGTAGCGCAGACGGTCGCCGTCGGTGACGGTACCGATCTCCACGCAGTTCAGGTCCCACTTCTCGAAGATGGCCTGCACCTCCGCCTCCCTGCCCTTCTTCACCACCACCAGCATGCGCTCCTGGCTCTCGCTCAGGAGGATCTCCCAGGCGTGCATGCCTTGCTGGCGCGTGGGCACCCGATCCAGGTGGATGTCCATGCCGGCGCCGCCTTTAGCGCTCATCTCGCTGGTACTGCAAGTGATGCCCGCCGCGCCCATGTCCTGCATGCCGATGATGGCATCGGTCTGCGCGAGCTCGAGCGAGGCCTCGAGCAGCAGCTTCTCCATGAAAGGATCGCCCACCTGCACGGCCGGCAGGTCGTCCATGCTGGTGTCGGTGATGTCCTTGCTGGCGAAGCTGGCGCCATGGATGCCGTCCTTGCCGGTTGAAGAGCCCACGATGAAGACGGGGTTGCCCTTGCCGTGGCTGGTGGCGCTGATCACCTTGTCGGTGCGCACGATGCCCACGCTCATGGCATTCACCAGCGGGTTGGTGGTGTAGCACGGGTCGAAGTAGACCTCGCCGCCCAGCACGGGCACGCCGAAGGCATTGCCGTAATCACCGATGCCCTTCACCACGCCGCGCATGTGCCAGCGGCTGCTGGCCTCCTTGCTGATATCGCCGAAGCGCAGCGAGTTCAGCTGCGCGATGGGCCGGGCGCCCATGGTGAAGATGTCGCGGTTGATGCCGCCCACACCGGTGGCCGCGCCCTGGTAGGGCTCGATGGCGCTGGGGTGGTTGTGGCTCTCGATCTTGAAGGCGCAGGCCCAGCCATCGCCGATGCCCACCAATCCGGCGTTCTCCTGCCCGGCCTCCGCGAGCAGTTTCGGGCCGCTGCGCGGAAGGGTCTTCAGCTGCTTGATGGAGTTCTTGTACGAGCAGTGCTCGCTCCACATGGCGCTGTAGATGCTCAGCTCCGTGAAGTTGGGCGTGCGGCCCAGGATGCTGGTGATCTTCTCGTACTCCTCGGGCAGGAGTCCGAGCTTCTTCGCGGTATCGACGCCAGCAGGGGCGGTGTCGGGATTCACAGTGGTGGTGGCCATGCGTGCGCGCCAATGGACTTGACGATGGCGCGAGGGCGGCGAAGGTAGGAGCGCGGCCACGGCACCACCGGGCCGGTGCAACCCCGCCCGGCCAGCGGCGTCTTTTGATGACCTTCGCCCCCCATGGCCGGAATCCTGCTCGGAATCGCCTATGCCTCGCTGCTGCTCTACCTGATGCGGCGGATGCCCTTCTTCAACAAGGTGCCGGGGCTGCGCATGCGCTGGATCGCCGCGATATTCCTCGTGAAGCTGGCCGCCGGCGCCGGGCTCTGGGCCATTTACACGTACGCCTATCCCGATCGCGGCACGGCGGATGTGTTCAAGTACTTCGATGACAGCCGGGTGCTCTACGACGCGCTCTGGAGCGAACCGGCCGACTTCATGCGCATGCTCACGGGCA
>CAZJTB010000215.1:0-5258 GCA_964548485.1 uncultured Chryseobacterium sp.
TGAACAAGAGGGGCTACTTCACCAGCAACCGGCCCGGAGGCCGAGGCGGCGACGACATCTATGCCTTCGAGATGCTCGCGCCCCTGGAGGAGCGGTACCTGTGCGCGGGCGTGGTCATCGACCAGGAGCATGAGACACCGGCAATCGGCGCGGAAGTGACCCTGTACGACGAGTCGGGCAAGCTGGTGGCACGCACCGAGACGGATACCAAGGGCGAATACAGCTTCCCCGTGCGCAAAGGCGCCAGCTATAAGCTCGTGGCGCGCATGAAAGGCCGTTTCGATGGTGAGCAGCATGTGAGCACCGAGGGCATCGAGCGCAAGCAGATCATCACCCGCGACATCCCGCTGGCGCCCGATGCGGGCATCTGGTTGCGGGGCACCCTGCGCGAGAAAGGCAAAGCCGGCTTCGTCGCCGATGCCCGTGTGAGCGTGGTGAACCTCTCCACCTTCCACACGGAAGAACGCAGGAGCGGCGATGGGGGTGATTTCGCCTTGCGCATACAAGCCAATGAGGAGTTCGAGGTGCTCATCGAGAAGTCCGGCTGGTTCAGCATGAGCGTTCCCATCTCCACCATCGGCATGCGCCATGGCGTCATCGATCTCGGTTCCGCGCGGCCGCTCGACCTGGAGCCGATCGAACCGGGGCGCGCGATCGCCTTCAGGCATATCCGCTGGGCACAAGGGAGCGCGCAGCTCGACCCGCAGGCGCGCGCTGAGCTTGACCTGCTTGCTGAACGGCTCGGCGTGAATCCGGGCATCACCATCGAGGTCGGCGTGCATAGCGATGCCCGCGACGACCTCGCGAAGGAGCAGGAGCTCTCGCAGAAGCGCGCAGACGCCATCGCCAGCTACCTGCGCTCGAAGGGTGTGCCGGGCGATAGGCTGCGCGCCAAGGGCTACGGGGCCACGCGCCTGCTGAACCATTGCGCTCCCGGGGTGCAATGCAGCGAGGAGGAGCACGCCGTGAATCGCCGCAGCGAGTACACGGTGCTCACCGCGCCGTGATGCCGTCCGTAGGCAGCGCCTTGAACGCGTAGCCCGCATCCGCCAGGCGGTGCAGCACCATGGGCAGCGCCTTCCGCAGCCGCGCCTCTGCCTTCAGGCTGTCGTGGAAGACGATGATGGAGCCGGGCCGGGCCTTTCGCATCACGAAGCCCGCGCAGCGCTCGCCATCGAGCGACGCATCGAAATCATGGCTGAGCACATCCCACATCACGATGTCGTGCCGCGGGGAGAGCGCTCGTGCCTGCGCCCGTGTGATGCGCCCGTAAGGCGGCCTGAACAACCGCGTGCCGATGAGCGGCTGGGCGGCTTCAACACTGCGCGCATACGCATGGAGCGGAGTGCGCCACCCATTCGCATGGTCCCAGGTGTGATTGCCCACCGCATGCCCTGCGTCGCGGATCTCGGCCACGAGGCCGTGGTGCTGGCGCGCATTGCGGCCGATGAGGAAGAAGCTGGCCTTGGCACCGTGCGCCGCGAGCTGCTCAAGCACCCAGGGTGTGACCGCAGGCTCAGGTCCATCATCGAACGTGAGGAATAGCGAACGGTCAGCCGACGGCATGCGCCAGTGCAGCCCGGGCAGCAGCGCCTTCAGCAAAGCCGGAGGCCGCACGAACCGCATGGTGCTCAGAACTGCTCGCGCGATAGGCGCTTGGGCGCCTTCACCATGGGGACGCCCTTCCGGAACGCTTCATCGGCATTCCGGAAACGCGCCTCGAGCACGGCTCCGAAGGCGGAATCAGCGATGCTCGATACCATTGCCAGGCGGCCCATCACGGCATGGTTCATCTGGGCATCCTTCGAGAGCCCTCGTTGGAAGCGCGCATCGAGGCTGAGGTACCACGCGAGCTGCTCCTCCATCACATCGTAGATCTTCTCCGCTAGCGCATTCGCCTTGCCGGTATCGCCGACCTGGTAGTACGCCTCCACGGTCGGCAGCAGCACCCGGTTGAAGGGCACGTTGCGATCGGGCATCTTCTGCAGGCTCAGGTCGAGGATGGCGCGTGCATCCTCCTTGCGACCCTCCTTGATGAGCGCATCGGCCAGCGCGCTGAGCTGCAGGCGCAGG
This sequence comes from uncultured Chryseobacterium sp., assembly GCA_964548485.1. GTDB lineage: Bacteria > Bacteroidota > Bacteroidia > Flavobacteriales_F > PHOS-HE28 > PHOS-HE28. The sequence goes on from CAZJTB010000215.1 coordinate 2,074, forward strand.
TTCGTGGTCATGCGCAGGATGTTCTCGTCCAGGTAGATGTCGCCCTCGGTATCCATGTTGCCCCAGAGGAACTTGTCCATCACGGTGCGGAACATCTGGTCCGTGGCCACGCGGCCCACCTCGCCCGTGCGCGGGTTCCCCGGCGATCTGATGGGCACCACGCGGTAGGTGAGCCCTTCGAGCTGGAAGTAGTCCTGGAGGCCGATGTAGCTGTCCGGGCCGGTGGTGACGGCGAAATAGATCGGGCGCGACCAATCGTTGTGCGCCAGCAGATCGAGCACCATGAAGTGGTTCTTCATCACCGCGCTGCGGCCCACGCGCCAGGTGATGGCATCCGCGATCTTGGCGGAATCAGCAGGCGGGACAACGCCGCGCTCGAGCACCAGTTTCCGGTCCACGGGGATGGTGAAGGCATCGGCAGGGATGTAGGCGAAGGCATCGCTGCGCACGCGCTGCGTGTTCTTCTCATCGATGGCGAAGGCAATCGCCTTGCGCAGGTCCATGGGCGCGCCGCCCTTCTCTTCGCGGGGGATGAGGTACACCGCATCGCGCGTGCCCTGCCGGTACTTATCGGGCGGGATGGTGAAGGGCACCGGCTCGCTCTCGTACGCCTTGCGGCGCATCTGATCGATGTACCAATCGGTGTTGAGCAGGCTGAGGTTCACCACGCGCACATCGGTGCGAATGCCTTCCACCTCCTGCGCGTACCAGAGCGGGAAGGTGTCGTTATCGCCATTGGTGAAGATGATGGCATTGGGCGCGCAGCTCTCGAGGTAGTTGCTCGCCAGGTCGCGCGCCGGCTTGCGATTGCCGCGGTCATGGTCATCCCAGCCTTCGGCCACCATGATGGCCGGCACCACCAGGCCAATGGCCGTGGCCAGCACCGCCCGTGCCGCATCGCTGCGCAAGAACCTCCCGAGCAGGACGAACGCCGCGAAGGCGCCCACACCGATGAGCGCCATCGCCATCAGGATGTACGACACGCCATGGCCATTGTCATCGAGGCCTTCCACCAGATACTTGAGCACGCCAAGGCCGAAGGCGCTTGCCGCGATAACCCCAAGGTCGCGCATGGTTACCGCCCGCGCGGCGTCGTAGAGCGCATAGACACCCAGGCCGATCCAGATGGCGAACGCGTAGAAGCTGCCCACATACGCATAGTCGCGCTCGCGGGGCTGATACGGCGTCTGGTTCAGGTAGATGACGATGGCAACGCCGGTGAAGAAGAAGAGCAGCGCCACCACCGTCCAATCGCGGCCATGGCGCAGGAGCTGGTAAACGAACCCGATGACGCCCAGGATGAGCGGCAGCAGGAAGAACCGGTTGAGCGCCTTGTTGCGCGTCATCACCGATGGGAGCTCATCCTGATTGCCCAGGCGCTCGGCATCGATGGCCTTGAAGCCGGTGAGCCAGTTGCCATCCATGATGTTGCCGTCGCCCTGAATGTCGTTCTGCCGGCCGCTGAAATTCCACATGAAGTAGCGCCAATACATCCAATCCATCTGGTAGGAGAAGAAGAAGCGCATGTTCTCCACGAACGTGGGCTTGTACACCGGCTTGTCGTCCCGGTTGAGCAGCGGGCGGCCGTTGCGGTCGCGCACGAGCACGCCCTTGAAGCCGCTCCACTCCTTGTAGGCGGACACATGGCTGGGCTGGCTGCTGTACATGCGCGGGAAGAGCATGGTGGTGCTGGGCTCATACACCACCTCGCTGCCCTTGCGCGGGTCGGTGATGATGTATTGATGGCGCACCTGATGGCCGGGGTTCTGCTCCACGAAGTGGGCCGCGCTCCATTGGTCGTAGAACTTCTGCACGGTGCGGCCGCCCTTCTCCACGAGGTACGTGGCGGTGTACACCGGTGAGCCATCCTTGCGCTGGCTGGAGATCGGGCTGTCCCAGAACTGCCCCATCAGCAGTGGGCGGTCGCCGTACTGCTCCCGGTTGAGGTAGCTCAGCAGGTTGAATACGTTCTCGGGGTTGTTCTCGTCGATGGGCGGGTTGGCGAAGCTGCGCACCACGATCATGGCATAGGTGCTGTAGCCCACCAGGATCACCGCCACGCCAAGGATCACCGTGTTCCAGAGCACCTTGCCGTTGCGCTGGGTCCACATGAGGCCCCAGGTGATGCCGCCGATGAGCAGCAGGGCATAGACCAGCACCCCGCTGTTGAAAGGAAGCCCCATTCCATTGACGAAGCGGAGCTCGAACCAGCCGGCCACCTTCACCAGGCCCGGTATGATCACGGCCTGGATGGCCCCGAGGATCACCGCCGAAACAATGAATGTGACGATGACCCCCTTGGCGCTGACCTGGTAGCGCTTGAAGTAGTACACGAAGGCGATGGCCGGGATGCAGAGCAGGTTGAGCAGGTGCACCCCGATGCTGAGCCCCATGAGGTAGGCGATGAGGATGAGCCAGCGGATGTTGTGCGCCTCATCGGCCACGCTCTCCCATTTGAGGATGGCCCAGAACACGATGGCGGTGAAGAAGCTGGAAAGGGCATACACCTCGCCCTCCACCGCGCTGAACCAGAAGCTGTCGCTCCAAGTGTAAGCCAGCGCGCCCACCACGCCGCTGCCCAGCACCGCGATGATGGAGCCCGTGTTCAGCGCTTCGCCGTCGCGGGTGGCGAGCTTGTGCGCCATGTGGGTGATGCTCCAGAACAGGAAGAGGATGGTGAAGGCGCTGGCGAGCGCGCTGAGCACGTTGAGCGCCACCGGCACGTTCTCCGGCGATACGAATGCGCTGGCCACACGGCCCAGGATCATGAACAGAGGGGCCCCCGGCGGGTGACCGACTTCGAGCTTGTAGGCGGTGGCGATGAATTCCCCGCAGTCCCAGAAGCTGGCCGTGGGCTCGATGGTGGAGATGTAGGTCCATGCCGCCACCAGGAATACCACCCATCCGGTGATGATGTTGAGCTTCTTATAGTCCATGCGCTGGTTCTCGTTCGCGAAGCGGCGAAAATACCCAACCGCATCGCGCGCCGGAGCGGGAGCTGCGGCTTTGCGCGCAAGGATCTTGCTACATTCGCCCCGCTTTTGGCCGGGGGTGCGCTCCGGTGCTCAACCAGCCAAAGCCCGCCCAGCGCGGGCAGCGGCACCAGCGATGGCCGATGGTGTAACTGGCAACACGTCTGATTTTGGTTCAGAAGAGTCCAGGTTCGAGCCCTGGTCGGCCAACTC
>CAZJTB010000216.1:0-5250 GCA_964548485.1 uncultured Chryseobacterium sp.
TATCAACATCCAGCAACCTGCCTACGGCAGGCAAGGCTTCGCTGGGACACTTGCGATGGCGGCAACTTCCAACTCACAACCCGTGGCAGCAGCCGGTGCGTTGGCCACAACCCTCAACTCCCAACCGCACGCGGCGAACTACTTCAGCAGCACTCCGGTGCTATCGTACACCACGCGCTTCACCTCCTTCCCCTGCGGATCGTAGAAGACCCACTCGCCCACGGTGATGCCCTTCGCGTACTGGCCGGTGTACTTGGTGAGCCCGTTGTCGTGGAAGACCTCCGTGGGGCCTTCCTCCAGGCCATTCACATACATGGCGCGGCTGCGCACGCCGCCTTGCGCGGTGTACGATACCCAGGGTCCATCGCGCCTGCCATCGCGCAGCTGGCCTTCCATGCGGCCGCCATCAGCGGTATGGATCACCTGCGGGCCGTCGGTGGCGGGCCGTGCGGTGGAGTCTGCCGCGACGGGTGCCTCCGCCGGCGCGGCAGCGGGACCGCTGCAAGCCGACAGGGCGAGTGCGAGGAGAAGGAGGTTGGCTTTGCGGTTCATCTGGTGCGCTCCACAGTGAGTTGGACGAGCCCCTCGAGGCCATCGCGTGCCTCGTTGCGGGGGAATGCGCGGAGCAGCTCCAGGGCGCGGTCGCGGTGCTCGAGCATACGGCGGGTGGCATGGGCGATGCCGCCGGCCTCCACCACTTTCGCGATCACGCGCTTCACGGCCTTGCCGTCGCCGCTGCGGTTCTTCACCACATCCACCATCCAGCGGCGATCGCTGCGCGGCACCTGCTGCAGCGCATGGATGAGCGGCAGGGTGAGCTTCTTCTCCTTGATGTCGAGCCCGCTGGGCTTGCCGGTTTCGGCGCCGCTGCCGTAGTCGAAGAGGTCGTCCTTGATTTGGAAGGCGATGCCCACGTGCTCGCCGAAGAGGCGCATGCGCTCCACCGCATCGGCATCCTGCCCGGCGGCGCTGGCCCCGCTGGCGCAGCAGGCGGCGATGAGGCTGGCGGTCTTCTGGCGGATGATGTCGAAGTAGACCTCCTCGCTGAAGTTGAGGCCGCGCGTCTTCTCCAGCTGCAGCAGCTCGCCCTCGCTCATCTCGCGCACGGCGCGGCTCACGATGCGCAGCAGCTCGAACTCGCCCTTGTCCACCGCCAGCAGCAGGCCCCGGCTCAGCAGGTAATCGCCCACGAGCACGGCGATCTTGTTCTTCCACAGGGCGTTGATGCTGAAGAAGCCCCTGCGCATGGAGCTGTCGTCCACCACGTCGTCGTGCACCAGGGTGGCGGTGTGCAGCAGCTCGATGAGGCTGGCGGCGGTGAAGGCGCTGTCGTTCACGGGCCCGAAGAGGCGGGCGCTGAGCAGGGTGAACATGGGCCGCATCTGCTTGCCCTTGCGCTTCACGATGTAGTGCATGATGCGGTCGAGCAGGGCGGCGCGGCTGCGCATGGCCTCGCGGAAGCGCGGCTCGAAGGCCTTGAGCTCATCGGCGATGGGGCGCTGCACCTCTTCGATCGTGGGCATGCTGTTGCCGCCAGGCCAGGGGCGCGGGCGGGTGGCAAAGATGGACAGCGGGGCCGCAACGGGCCGGACAACCCCGGGCACCGGCCAACGTCCGTCAAGGGATGGCGTTCCCACGGCTACCTTTCCGGCGCATGCGCTCGCTATTCGCTTATCTGGCCCTGCTCTGCTCATTGATGGCTGTCGCCCAGGAGGGCAAGCCCAAGGTGGTGCTCTACCGCGAGCGGCTCGCGCAGCAGTTCGATACGGTGGATGTGGTGAAGAACGTGGTGCAGATCAACCCGCTGCTCTTCTTCCGCGGCGAGATCCCGCTGCTCTATGAGCGCGCATTGACGCCCCGGCTGAGCATGCGCGTGGGCACCGGGGTCACCCTGCGCAACTACATGGCCATGTCCATCACGGGCGACCATCCGGATGCCGATGATTTCGGCGCCGGCACGGAGATCATCCCCAAGCCCACCTTCCATTTCGGGGCGCGCTTCTACCTGCAGGACGACCTGGAGCCGCAGGGCCTCTACCTGGAGCCGCTCTTCTCGCACCTGGTGTACACGAAGGACATCCGCGAGCTGAACACCAATGGGAGCTTCAGCGACCGGCGCTATCGCGATGAGCGCACCTTCAACGACCTGCGGGTGATGGTGGGCTACCAGAATCTGAGCTACAGCAGCAACTGGCTGCTCGATTTCTACGGTGGGCTCGGATTCCGGAACCGCAACATGGTGGTCGTGAACGAGCGCCTCGACCTGGTCACCGATCAATACAGCTACACCATCGAGGAGATCACGGACAATGTGCCGGCGTTCTTCCTGGGCGTGCGCATCGGCCTCGGGTTCTGAGGATTGAGGGCAGGTTCGGCCTTGCGCGCCGGCCATGGCCACAGGTTGAGGGTTGAAGGTTGCGCAGCTCCCAACCCGCCTCAACCTCCAACCTTCTGAACCGCATTCTTATTGGCCAGCTGGCCGCAGGCGGCATCGATGTCGCGCCCCCGGCTGCGGCGTATCCGGGCGATGATGCCCTTCCGGTCCAGGTGTTGCTGGAAGGCCTCGGCAGCCGTGGCCTCGGTGCGGCCGAACTCGCCGCCATCGATGGGGTTGTACTCGATCAGGTTCACTTTGGCGTGAACATCGCTGGCGTACTTCACCAGCTCCTGCGCGTCCTGCAGCGAGTCGTTGTAGCCGCGCAGCAGGATGTACTCGAAGGTAACGTCCTTCCGAAGGGTGCGCGTGTAGTAGCGCAGCGCGTCCTTGAGCTCGGCCAGCGAGTTCTGCTCGTTGACGGGCATGATGCGGTCGCGCTTGGCATCGTTGGCGGCGTGCAGCGAGAGCGCGAGGTTGAAGCGGGCGCCATCGTCGGCCAGCTTGCGGATCATCTTGGCGATGCCCGCGGTGCTCACCGTGATGCGGCGCGCGCTCATGCCCAGGCCGTCCTCGGCGGTGATGCGCTCGGCGCTGCGCATCGTGTTGGCGTAGTTGAGCAGCGGCTCTCCCATGCCCATGTACACGATGTTGGTGAGCCCCTCCTGGTAGTACTTGCGCGCGAGCTTGTCGATGAGCACCACCTGGTCGTAGATCTCCTGCGCGTCGAGGTTGCGAATGCGCTTGAGCTTGCCGGTGGCGCAGAAGCTGCACGTGAGGCTGCAGCCGATCTGGCTGCTGATGCAGGCCGTGAGCCTGGTGGGCGTGGGGATGAGGACGCCTTCCACCACATGGCCGTCCCAGGTGCGGAAGGCGCACTTCACCGTGCCATCCGCACTGCGCTGCTCTTCGGCCAGCACCAATGGGCGCAGCACCGTGCGCTCGGCAAGCGCTGCACGCAATGCCTTGGGCAGGTCGCTCATGTCATCGAACGAGCGGGCCTTCTTCTTCCAGAGCCACTCCCAGAGCTGCCTGGCGCGGTAGGGCTTATCGCCCAGCTCCGCGACGAGGGCCTTGATCTCGTCTTGGGAGAGGGAGCGGATGTCGGCAACCGTGGCCATCAGTATGCCTCTTTCCTGCTGCGCACGCGTTCAACCTTCACGAGCTTGATGACATCGCTGATGGAATAGACCACCCGATAGGGACCGATGCGGATGCGCCAAAGCCCATTGCCGCCCACGAGCTTCTTGCAGCCCTTGGGCCTTGGATGCATCTCCAAGCCGCGCAGGGCCCCGATGATCGCATCATGATAGGGGCTTGGCACGCGGCCCAATTCGCGTGCTGCAGAGCGGGCCAGTTCCACGCGGTAGCTCACGGGCGCTTCTTCCGCTTGCTCGAACGGACGTAGTCATCCAGGCTGATCGATGGCTCGTCCTTCCGGCTCTCGGCGACAAGCACATCCATGAGGTCCTCAACCGCTTCAGGGTCTTTGCGGATGGCCTCCATGTCGATTTGAACGATTCGCTTCTTGCTGCGCTCGTTCATCAGGATGCTCACGCCCTTCATGTTCGGTTCGATTGCTTCCTCAAAAGTAGCGCTAGCGGTGGGCGAATCACAGCGCCAGCTCCACCAGCCGCATGTCCATAGCCGTGGTCACCTTGATGTTGCTGTCCTCGCCCTCCACCAGCGCCACCTTCACGCCCAGGCGTTCCACCAGCGTGGCCTCGTCGGTGAAGGCGGGGTCGTAGGGCTGCTCGAAGGCCTTGCGCAGCAGGTCGGCATGGAAGCACTGCGGTGTCTGCACGGCCAACAGTTTCGAGCGGTCGAGGGCGCGTGAGCCATCGGCGGTGGTCTCGCGGATGCTGGGCACCACGGGCACCACAGGGATCGCGGCCGCGCTCTTGTCCGCAGCCTCGAAGCAGCGCGCGATCAGTTCGGTTGTCACCAGCGGGCGCACGCCATCGTGCACGGCCACCAGGCCATCGCCCTCCACCCTGGCCAGGCCGGCCTTCACGCTGTGCCAGCGCTGCTCGCCACCGGCCACCACCTCATGTGCAATGAAGAAGCGGTGCCCCATGCACAGCGCCTTCCAGATGTCGAAGTGCTCCAGGGGCAGCACCACCACCAACTGCATGGCCGGATCGAAGCGATGGAATGCTTCCATGGTCCACATCAGCAGCGGCCGCCCCTTCACCGTTTGGAACTGCTTGGGCACGGGGCCGCCGAGGCGCTTACCGGAGCCGCCGGCGACGAGGATGGTGCTGCGTTGCATGGTGACGAAGTTCGATGTGAGGGTGCGAAAGAGAAAGGGTGCGAGGGACCTAACTCGCACCCTTTCACCTTTTTACTTTTCACCTCAAATGATCAGCATCGCATCCCCGTAGCTGAAGAAGCGGTACTTCTCCTTGATGGCCACCTTGTAGGCGTTCCACACGTGGTCGTAACCGCCGAAGGCCGCCACCTGCATGAGCAGGGTGCTCTCGGGCATGTGGAAGTTGGTGACCATGCGGTCGGCGATGTTGAACTCGTAAGGCGGGAAGATGAACTTGTTTGTCCAGCCGTTGAAGGGCTTCATGTGATGCTCGGTGCTCACACTGCTCTCCATGGCGCGCATGGTGGTGGTGCCCACGGCGCACACGTGCTTCTTGCGGTCGATGCTGCGGTTCACGATGTCGCAGGCCTCCTTGGTGATGATGACCTGCTCACTGTCCATCTTGTGCTTGGTGAGGTCCTCCACCTCCACGGGGCGGAAGGTGCCCAGACCCACGTGCAGGGTCACTTCGGCGAAGTTGATGCCCTTGAGCTCCATGCGCTTCATGAGCTCGCGGCTGAAATGCAGGCCGCGGCTTTCGTGCCGCATCAGGGCGCTCATGACG
>CAZJTB010000217.1:0-5240 GCA_964548485.1 uncultured Chryseobacterium sp.
CTCTCCGGCATTCACCCAGAGGCGGTCGCCCCAGTCGGGATGCTCCAGCCGCACGCCGCTGTCGATGATGGCCACCGTGACGCTGGCGCTGCCCTGCTCGATGCCCCACGCCGCTTCCATGTCGATGTCAGCGCCCGCCACCGCTGGCGAGATGGCGAAGGTGCCATCGTTGTGCAGGCCCCATTGCTTGAAGTAGTGCGGATCATTGGGGGTGAAGTCGCGGTCGCCGCCGCCGTAGCCGATGCCATCCCGTTCGGCGCGCTCCACGCCGGGCAGGGCGCGGTAGAGCGCCAGGGCGTGCTCCCCGTCGGTGCTTTCGGGCAGCTCCACCACGAATAGGCGGGGCATGCCGGCCTTGCGCGGCGTGATCCGCATGGCGCGCTCGGCGCCGAGCAGGTCGCTCAGGCGGTCAACGGGCTCGGCGCCGATGGCGGCGCGGGCCGCGAGCGGGGCGGCCTTCAGCGACGCATCGGGCGCGAGGCGGAGGATGATGCGGTTGGGCGATTGAGCGCTGAGGAGCGCAGGCAGGGCGAGTGCGAGGAAGGCGGAGAAGTGTCTCATGGGTTCGGCTTGGAGCGGGCTACTCAAAGTAAGCGGATCATTGCCCGGTGGTTCCCATCACGATTTCTCGTGATGCGCTGCGGCGCGCTCGAGCTCTTCGCGCAGGGTGGGGCCTTGGTGGCCGGGCTTGGCGGGCACCAGGCTCATGGCGTATTCCGCCAATGCCGTGATGGTGAGGCTGGGGTTCACGCCCAGGTTGGCCGGGATCACTGAGCCATCGATGATGCGCAGCTCCGGGTAGCCGAAGGCCTCGAAGCGTTCATTCACCACGCCCTCTTCCGCGCTGGCGCCCATCGGGCATCCGCCCAGGATGTGGGCCGTGGAGCTCATGTCCAGCAGCACCTCGGGGAGGGCGTTCATGGCCGTGCCGCCGGTCTTCGCCGCGTAGCGGTGCATCACCTCCTGGCCGATGCCGATGTAGGCTGGCACGCGCTTGCCGCCATCGTGCGCCACGCTTAGCCTGCTGCCGAAGAGGCCACGCCTCCAGCGCACGTGCACGGCATTATCCAGGCTCTGCATCACCAGCAGGATGATGCTGTGGCGGGCGAAGTCGCGGCGCAGCACATTGAAGGCCTTGCGCGGCTGCGTCACCGTGTTCCATAGGCTCTTCGCCACGCGCAGCAGCGGCGGTCCTTCACCAGCGGCCATCACGGCCAGCAGGCCCATGGCGCCTGACCCGTCGCCGTACTTCACCAGTTCGATGTGCGTGTGCGGGTCGGGCTCGAACACGCGGCTGATGGCGACGCCATGATTCACCTTCTCCGGGATGCCGCTGATCCCGCAGAGCGATTCACTGTTGGTGCGCACGCTCGAGCCAAGGGTGTCGGAAAGCGCGGGCAGTGTGCCCAGCTCATGCTTCTGGCGCATGAGCAGCTTCAAGGTGCCCATGACCCCCGCGCTCACCACCAGGCCCTTGGCGCGATGCACGCGGGAGGCCCCTTTCAGCCAGGCGGTGGAACTCCGCGTATGGACGTGGTACAGCCCGTCGATGAATTCAATGCGGGTGACCTCCGTCTCCGCTTCGATGCGCGCGCCGAAGCGCTCGGCGAACCAGAGGTAGTTCTTATCGAGGGTATTCTTGGCATTGAAGCGGCAGCCCACCATGCAATTAGCGCAGGCCGTGCAGCCGGTTCGCTCCGGACCAAGCCCCTTGAAATACGGATCCATGGGCTTCTTCGGGTCGCCGAGGTACACGCCGATGTGATCCACCGGCTTGTAGGTGTCGGACTTGCCCATGTCGCGCGCGATGGCAGCGAGCACCCGGTCCTCGGGGCCTTCAGCTTCATACCGCGCGCTGCCCAGCATGAAGCGGGCGGTGGCATAGTGCGGCGCCAGGCGCGCCTTCCAATCGCCGAAGCGCGACCATGCCGGATGGCCGAAGAACGCATCGCCCGGCATCATGTGCGTGTTGGCGTACACCAGGCTGCCGCCGCCCACCCCCGTGCCGCTGAGCACCATGATGCGGTTGAGCAATTGGATGCGCTGCGGCCCGAAGCAGCGCAGCAGGGGCGCCCACAGGAAGCGGCGCACGGCCCAGTTGGTGCGCGGGAAATCCCCTGCCGCCCAGCGCTTGCCCTGTTCCAGCACGAGCACGCTGTAGCCCTTCTCGGCCAGGCGCATGGCGCTCACGCTGCCCCCGAAGCCGGAGCCGATGACGATGTGATCGTGGATGCGCGCGTCCATCACGGCCAAAACTACCCTGCGGCGCCGCGCCCCCTGACCGAACTCATGCCGGTCAAGCCGGATCGGCGCGACCTTCACCCGCCTCAAGGAGCCGGATGATGGGCGTTTCATGAACCCGCAATCCATTGACGCAGGCAATGAAAGCATCGCGTGGATAAATGGAACTGATCGTTACTTCGCCCTCCTTGGCAAGCAACATCCCCTAACAGAACGAATCATGGCACACGAACATCATCACGGCGCCCCGCTCGAGGGCGTCACCCCGCAGTCCACTGGCAAATGCCCCGTGATGCACGGCGCGCAGGCCCTGCCCGTGGCCGGCCGCGGCCGCCGCAACAAGGACTGGTGGCCCGAGCAGCTCGACCTGAGCATCCTGCACCAGCACCAGAAGGTGTCCAATCCCATGGACCCCGGCTTCAACTACCGCGAGGCCTTCTCGAAGCTCGACCTCAAGGCGGTGAAAGCCGACCTCACCAAGCTGATGACCGACTCGCAGGAGTGGTGGCCGGCCGACTGGGGCCACTACGGCGGCCTCATGATCCGCATGGCCTGGCACGCGGCGGGCACCTACCGCACCGCCGATGGCCGCGGCGGCGCGGGCACCGGCAACCAGCGCTTCGCCCCGCTGAACAGCTGGCCCGACAACGGCAATTTGGACAAGGCGCGTCGCCTGCTGTGGCCTGTGAAGCAGAAGTACGGCAACAGCATCTCCTGGGCCGACCTCTTCATCCTCGCCGGCAACGTGGCGCTGGAGAGCATGGGCTTCAAGACCTTCGGCTTCGGCGGTGGCCGCGAGGACATCTACGCGCCCGAGGAGGACATCTACTGGGGCAGCGAAGGCGAGTGGCTCGCCACCAGCGACAAGCCCAACAGCCGTTACAGTGGGGAGCGCAACCTGGAGAACCCGCTCGCGGCCGTGCAGATGGGGCTGATCTACGTGAACCCGCAGGGCCCCGACGGCAACCCCGACCCGGTGGCCAGCGGCAAGGATGTGCGCGAGACCTTCAAGCGCATGGCCATGAACGACGAGGAGACCGTGGCGCTCACCGCCGGTGGCCACACCTTCGGCAAGATGCACGGCGCTGGTCCCGAGTCGCACGTGGGCCCGGCCCCCGAAGGCGCAGCCATCGAGGAGCAGGGCTTCGGCTGGAAGAACAGCTTCGGCAGCGGCAAGGGCAAGGACACCATCACCAGCGGCCTGGAGGGCGCGTGGAAGCCGAACCCCACAAAGTGGGACAACGGCTACTTCGACATGCTCTTCGGCTACGAGTGGGAACTGGTGAAGAGCCCCGCCGGTGGCTGGCAGTGGCTGGCCAAGGACGTGAAGCCCGAGCACATGATCCCCGACGCGCACGACCCCAACGTGAAGCATCGCCCCGCGATGACCACGGCGGACCTTTCGCTGCGCTTCGATCCGATCTATGAGCCGATCGCGCGCCGCTTCCACAAGGACCCGCAGGCCTTCGCCGACGCCTTCGCCCGCGCCTGGTTCAAGCTCACGCACCGCGACATGGGCCCCAAGAGCCTCTACCTCGGTCCCGAAGTGCCGAAGGAGGACCTCATCTGGCAGGATCCTATTCCTGCTGGAACCAAGCTCGCCGATGCGGATGTGTCAGCGTTGAAGAACAGCATCCTCGCGAGCGGACTCAGCGTGAGCGAACTCGTTTCCACGGCATGGGCATCTGCTTCCACCTTCCGTGGAAGCGACAAGCGCGGCGGTGCCAACGGCGCTCGCGTGCGACTGGCCCCGCAGAAGTTCTGGGAGGTGAACGATCCCGCGCAGCTCGGCAAGGTGCTGGGCGCGCTGGAGAAGATCCAGGCCGAATTCAAGGCGGGTGGCAAGCAGGTGTCCATCGCCGATCTGATCGTGCTTGGCGGTAGCGCCGCAGTGGAAAAAGCCGCGAAGGATGCCGGTCATAACATCACCGTACCCTTCACCAGCGGCCGTGGCGATGCCAGCCAGGAACAGACCGACGTGGAGAGCTTCGCCGTGATGGAGCCCCAGGCCGACGGCTTCCGCAACTACCAGAAGAAGCTCTACAGCATCCCCGCCGAGGAGATGCTCGTGGACCGCGCCCAGTTGCTCACGCTGAGCGCGCCGGAGATGACGGTGCTCGTGGGTGGCCTGCGCGTGCTGGGCGCCAACACCGGCGGCAGCAAGCACGGCGTGTTCACCAGCAAGCCCGGCCAGCTCACCAACGACTTCTTCGTGAACCTGCTGGACATGGGCACGAAGTGGACCGCGCTGAGCAACGGCCACACCGGCACCTACGAGGGCCGCGATCGCAAGACGAACGCTGTGAAGTGGACCGGCACCCGCGTTGACCTGGTCTTCGGCAGCAACTCGCAGTTGCGCGCCATCGCCGAGGTGTACGCCCAGAACGACGGCCGCGAGAAGTTCGTGAAGGACTTCGTGAAGGCCTGGGTGAAGGTGATGGAGCTGGACCGCTTCGACCTGAACAAGTAGGCAACGACTGAACCTGCAAGCGAAGAGGGCGGCCCAGATGGGTCGCCCTCTTCGCTTCCTGTGGCTTTAATGCCGGCCCTGTGCCGCCAGCCATCGCTCGGCATCCAGTGCGGCCATGCATCCGCTGCCGGCGCTTGTCACGGCCTGGCGGTACACCTTGTCCGCACAATCACCGGCCACGAACACACCGGGCACGTTGGTGTGTGTGCTGTCCGGCTTGTGCTTCAGGTAGCCTTGCTCATCCATGTCCAGCCAGTTCTTGAAAATGTCCGTGGCCGGCTTGTGGCCGATGGCCAGGAAGAGGCCGCTGACCTCCAGCTTCCCGGTCTCGCCGGTCCTGTTGTTGGTGATGGCCAGTCCTTCCACGCCGTGCTCGCCGAGCACATCGGACACTTCAGTGTTGAAGAGCACCTCGATGTTGGGCGTGTTCTCCACACGATGCACCATGGCCTTGCTGGCGCGGAACTTGTCGCTGCGCACGAGCATGTACACCTTGGGGCAGAGCTTGGCCAGGTAGGTGGCCTCTTCG
>CAZJTB010000218.1:0-5233 GCA_964548485.1 uncultured Chryseobacterium sp.
CCGTTGTTGCTGCTGAGCTCGAAATCGAGCAGCTTGGCCGCGAACCAGGCCTCGCCCCAGCGCCAGTCGATGAGCAGGTGCTTGGTGAGGAAGCTGGCCACTACCATGCGTACCCGGTTGTGCATCAGGCCCGTAGCCGCCAATTCGCGCATGCCGGCGTCCACCAAGGGGTAGCCCGTTCGGCCCTCGCACCAAGCCTTGAACTCTGCTTCATCATTCCGCCATGGGATGCGGTCGTAGGCGGGCTTGAAGGCCTTCTCCGGATGCGGGAAGTGCCAGAGGATCTGCATGAAGAACTCCCGCCAGATGAGCTCATTCAGGTACTTCGGGCTCGCTTTCAGGCTGCGGCGCACCAGCTCGCGCACGCTCACCGTGCCGAAGCGCAGGTGGGTGCTCATGCGGCTGGTGCCTTTCACGGCAGGCAGGTCGCGGGTGTGCTCGTAGTTCCGCAGCAGCGCCTCGCTGAGCGTGGTGGGCGGCACCTGCAGGTCGGTGGGCCGGAAGCCGATGCGCTCCAGCGACGGCTGGGGCAGGGGCTCCGTGCGCCAGAGCCGCTCCAGCAGGCCCTCGCTGGCGTAGGGCGCCGCCATCTCGGGGGTGAACAGCGCCCGCCACTTGCGCATGTATGGCGTGTACACGGTGTAGGGGCCGCCATCATCCTTCACCACCTCGCCCCGCTCGAAGATGCTGATGTCCTTGAAGGTGCGGAAGGGGATGCCGTGCGACGCCAGCAGCTCGCCCACGGCCCGGTCGCGCGCGATGGCGTAGGGCTCGTGGTCGTGGTTGGTGGTCACCGCCGTGATCTCGAAGCGCTCCAGCAGCCGCTGCCACACCTCGATGGGCCTGCCGTGCTCCACCAGCAGCGAGGAACCCCGCTTCACCAGCTCGGCCTGCATGCCCTGTAGCGCGCGATGGATGAAGTCCACGCGACGGTCGTGCGTGTCCTCCAGCCTGCCGAGGATCTCCGTGTCGAAGATGAAGAGCGGCAGCACAGCGCCATGCTCGCTCAGCGCGCGGAAGAGGCCATGGTTGTCCACCAGGCGCAGGTCGCGACGGAACCAGTGTATGGCAAGGCGGGGCTTCATGGTGGGCACTGCAGGTTTCGCCGCTAGCGCTTCAGGTAGGTCAGGAACTCGTTGCGCACCTCGGCCTCCTCGAAGCGGCCGCTGAAATGGCTGGTCACCGTGCTGCTGCACTCGTCCTTCACGCCGCGCAGCTTCACGCACATGTGCTCGGCATCGATCAGCACGGCCACATCCTCGGTGCGCAGCACGCGCTTCAGCTCGGCGGCGATCTGCTCGGTGAGTCGCTCCTGCACCTGCGGCCGTGCGGTGTAGTGCTTCACGATGCGGTCCAGCTTGCTGAGGCCGATGACCTGGCCGCTGCTGAAGTAGGCCACGGTGGCCTTCCCGATGATCGGCACGAAGTGGTGCTCGCAGAAGCTATGGACGGTGATGTCGCGCTCCACGAGCATGCCGGTGTAGCCGAATTTGTTGGCGAAGAGCGTGGGCTCCGGGCGCGTGGCGGGGTCAAGTCCGCTGAACACCTCGTTCACGAACATCCTGGCCACGCGCTTGGGCGTGCCCTGCAGGCTGTCGTCGGCGAGGTCGAGGCCCAGGGTCTCCATGATCCCACGGAAATGCTGCTCGATGCGGGCCATCTTCTCCTCCGGCGCGAGCGCGAAGGCATCGGGGCGCATCGGGGTGTCGATGGACGCCGCGTGGTGGTCGTGCTCCAGCTCTTCAATGGGCAGGGCGAAAGGGATCACCGCGCCGTTCTTCTTCATCAGCATGTTGTGGCGTATCAGGTTGGTTCAAGCGGCCTTGCGGGCCAGTTCAGCGCGCACGCGCGACCAGCTTACGCGCAGCCAAACGGTGTAGCGCTCGGGGTGCGCGGCGAGGTCGGCCTCGAGCGCGTCCGGGTGCAGGTAGGTCCAATCGTCGGCCTCGTCGGGCGCTGGCTGCGGCGTGCCGGAGTAGCCGCCGAAGAACACATGATCCAATTCGTGCTCGATCAGGCCGTTGTCGAAGCTGGCCTTGTACAGGAAGCTGAATCGGTGCTCCACCTCCGCGCTGATGCCCATCTCCTCCACGAGGCGGCGTCGCGCGGCGTCGGCCACGGGCTCGCCCGGACGCGGATGGCTGCAGCAAGTGTTGGTCCACAGGCCGGCGCTGTGGTACTTGCCCGCAGCGCGGCGCTGCAGCAGCAATCGGCCCTGGTCATCGAAGAGGAATACCGAGAAGGCCCGGTGCAGCGCGCCTTCCTGGTGCGCGCGCAGCTTGCCCATGGTGCCGATCGCCTCGTCGCGCTCGTTCACCAGCACCACCTGCTCCTCGTTCATCGCTTGGTCCGGCATGGGGTTCAGAGCATGCCGAAGCTGTGGCGCAGATAGCTGGTGGTGAGCAGGGCGATCTTCCGGCGGTTGCGCACGCGCACGCGCTCCTGCATGATGCGCCCGGCAGGCAGCGCCTTGATCTTGCGGAAGAGGTTCACGTAGTAGATGTAGGCCATGTACACCCCGAAGCGCGCGCCCTTCGGTAGCTGGCGGATGCCGATCAGCGCCGCGTCGAAGTCCGCCTGGATGTCGGCCTCGATGGCGCGCTTGGTGTCCTCGTCCCAGCAGCTCAGGTCGATGCCCGGGAAGTAGGTGCGGCCCAGGTTCTGGTGGTCGTCCTTCAGGTCGCGCAGGAAGTTCACCTTCTGGAAGGCGGCGCCCAGCTTCATGGCGGCGGGCCGCAGCTTCTGGTACAGGGCCTCATCGCCCTCGCAGAACACGCGCAGGCACATCAGGCCCACCACCTCGGCGCTGCCGAGGATGTAGGTCTCGTAGCTGCGCGGGTCATGGGCGGTGTCTGTGAGGTCCATGGCCATGCTGTCCAGGAAGGTGTCGTACAGCTCCCGCTCGATGCGGTACTGGTTCACCACGCGCTGGAAGCTGTGCAGGATGGGGTTGAGGCTGATGCCTTCGGCGATGGCGCGGTAGGTGTCCTCGCGGAAGCGCTTGAGCAGGTCGTCCTTGTCGTGGCCATGGAAGGTGTCAACGATCTCATCGGCGAAGCGCACGAAGCCGTAGATGGCGTGGATGGGCGAATGGAAGCGCTTATCCAATGAGCGGATGCCCAGCGAGAACGAGGTGCTGTAGCTGTAGGTGGTGTGCCTGCTCGCCTTCAGGCAGACCTTATCGTAGAGTGCGATGGTGTTCATGCCTTTATGCGTTGACGCGTGCTTGACTGCCCACAGGCAGGTGTTCCTTCTCGATCAGGTCGGCCACCACCTGCCCGCTGATGATCGCCGGCGGCACGCCGGGTCCGGGTACCGTGAGCTGGCCGGTGTAGTACAGCCCGTTCACCTTGCGGCTCTTCATGCTGGGGCGCAGCGGGCCCGTCTGCAGGATGGTGTTGGCCATGCCGTACGCATTACCGCGGAAGGCGTTGTAGTCGGCCTGCAGGTCGTTGATGCTGTAGCTGCGCTTCACCACCACATGCGGGCGCGGGTCGAAGCCGAGGTGCCTGCCCAGGCGCTCCATCACGATGTGGTAGTAGCGCTCGCGGGTCTCCTCCTTGTCGTCGAGTCCCGGTGCGATGGGGATCAGGATAACCATGTTCTCTTTGCCCTCGGGCGCCACGCTGGGGTCGGTCTTGCTGGCGCAGCTGGTGTAGAACAGGGGCTTGCTGGGCCAGGCGGGTTGGTCGTAGATCTCCGCGCTGTGCCGATCCAGCGATTCATCGAAGAAGAGCGTGTGGTGCTCCAGGCCGGGCAGCCTGCGATCGAAGCCGAGGTAGAAGAGCAGCCCGCTGGGGGCCATGGTGCGCTTGCTCCAGTACTCCTTGCTGTAGCCGCGCGCCTGCTCGGGCACGAGCTCCTGGTCCACATGGTGGTAGTCGGCGCCGGCCACCACGATGTCGGCCTTCAGCACGCCCTCGTTCGTCTCCACACCGACTGCCTTGCCGTTCTCCACAACGATGCGCTTCACCGGGGTGCCGCAGCGAATGGTGGCGCCCTGCTTCTCGGCCACGCGCACGAAGGCCTCCACCACCTTGCCCATGCCGCCCATGGGGTACCAGGTGCCTAGCTCCATGTCGGCGTAGTTCATCAGGCTGTAGAGCGCGGGCGTGTTCTGCGGAGCGGCGCCGAGGAAGAGCACGGGGAACTCCATCAGCAGCCGGAGCCGCTCATCCGTGAAGTGCCCCTGCACGTGCTTGCGCAGGCTGCGGAACACCTTCGTCTTCAGCAGGCCGCCGATGAGGCCGGGGTGCATGTACTCGCCCCAGCTGAGCGAGGGACGGTACACCAGCTCGCCCATGCCCAGATCGTACTTCAGCTTGGCCTCGGCAAGGAAACGGTCCAGCTGCGCGCCGGCCCCTTTCTCCTTGCTCTCGAAGAAGGCACGCAGCGCGATGGGGTCGGCGGGGATGGGCCATTTCTCATCGGGCCCAAACACCACGCTGTAAGACGGGTCGAGCCGGACCAGCTCGTAGTGGTCCTGCACGCGCTCGCCGAAGTCGGCGAAGAAGCGCTCGAAGACCTCGGGCATCCAGTAGAAGCTGGGCCCCATGTCGAAGGTGAAGCCCTGTTCGCTCCAGGTCCTGGCGCGGCCGCCGGGCTGGGCGTTCTTCTCGAGCACGGTCACGCGGAAGCCTTTCCGTGCCAGCGAGGCGGCGGCGGCCAACCCGGCGAAGCCGGAGCCGATGACCAATGCGTGCTTCATCAGTTCTGCACGTGCTTGTCCGTGAGCATCTCCTGAAGGCGCTGACGCGCTTGGTGGATGCGGCTCTTCACCGTGCCGATGGGGATGCCCATGTGCTCGGCGATCTCGTGGTACTTGTGGCCTTCGAAGTGCATGAGGAAGGGGACGCGGAACGCAGGGTCCAAGCGCTCCAAGCTACGCTCGATCTCGCTGCGCTTGACATTCGCCTCCACCGAAGCGGTGGTCTGCACCCGGCTCGCTTGCTCCCGCTCGCGCTCCACGGAGTCCATAAGCACGCGCGTGCGCTTGTTGCGCCGGTGACCATTGATGAAGGTATTCTTCACGATGGTGTACACCCACGCCTTGAAATTGGTGTTGTCGCGGAACTTGTCGCGGAAGGTGATGGCCCGCAGGATGCTCTCCTGAACGAGGTCCAGCGCGTTGTCGCGGTCCTTGGTCAAGCCCAAGGCGAAGTAGTAGAGCTGCTGGCGGAGGCTTAAGAGCTGCTGGTTGAACTCGAGGGTTGACATGGGGTTTTGTTTAATG
>CAZJTB010000219.1:0-5224 GCA_964548485.1 uncultured Chryseobacterium sp.
AACGGCCATCGCTCACTCGGCGGCCTCGACATCTTCCGCTCGGTGCTGCGCGGGGGGGGGTGGGGCCAACCGGAGAACCTGAACTACCCGATCAACACCCCGCATGACGACTTCGCGCTGGTGATGCTCGATGAGCGAAAAGGATACTTCAGCAGCAACCGTAAAGGGCAAGATGGCATCTACCGCTTCACGGCGAACGACCCCACGCTGGTGCTCAACATCTCCGTGTTCGACGAGCTCGATGGAACGCCCATGGCTGCGGTGGAGGTGCGCATGCTCGAGCCCACGCACTCCGAGCCGCTCACGCTCTTCACCGATGACATCGGCAAGGTGAGCTTCCCGCTCACGCCGGACAAGCTTTATGAGGTGCTGGCGAGCAAGGACGGGGTGTTCACCGAGCGCCGCACCATCAGCACGCATGGGCAGCGCACCAGCAGGACCTACGAAGAGGAGTTCCGCATGCAGCGCGTGGTGGTTGACAAGCCCATCGTGATCGACAACATCTACTACGACCTGGATAGCTGGGAGATCCGCCCAGAAGCCGCGATGGAACTCGACACGGTGGCCCAGCTCTTCATCGACAACCCCAGCCTCAGCTTCGAGCTGGGCTCGCACACCGACAGCCGCGCGAGCGACGCCTACAACCTGCTCCTGAGCGACATGCGCGCCAAGAGCGCCGTTGACTACCTGATCCGCAAGGGCGTGCCCGCCAATCGCATCACGGCCAAGGGCTACGGCGAGCGCAAGCTGGTGAATGGCTGCAAGGATGGCGTGGCCTGCACCGAGGAGGAGCACCAGGCCAACCGCCGGACCGAATTCAAGGTCACGCGCATCACGCCGCTGGTGAGCGAGCGCCGTTAGGCCTTGGCCGAGACACGGGCGCGGCCGCGCACCACATCGCAGTACGCGATGCCCTTCACATGGGCCTCGGCCCAGGAGAGCACGTCGAAATACTTGAGCACGAGGCTCTCATTCGGGTCGCGCAGGAGCTCGCTGAGCTGGGCATGGAGCTGCTGGAACAGCTCGCGCCGGGGCGCCCCTTCGGAGGCCTTCGCGAGCCGCTTGATGTGATCGATGATGAGCGTCTCCACCTCGTAGGCCCGTTGCCGCTTGCCCAGGTAGCGCTGCGTGCTCCGGGTGATGTAGGCCAGCAGGTCGTAATTGCCCAGCTCGTAGTGCACCACGAGGTTGAACAGGCGGGCGTAAGTGAAGATGTCCTGCCGCAGGGCGGGCTCCGTGTCGTTCAGCACCTTGTTGAGCCAGTGCAGGGCCTTGTTCATCTGCCCGGCGCCGAAGCAGGCGCAGGCCATGCTCCACCAGAACTCGAGCTGCTGCTCCTTGTGCAGCCGGTCGCCGAGGCGCTCCATGCCCGCGATGATCCCGGGCACCAGCTCTAGCGCCTGCGCATGCTCACCGCTGCGGTCGAGCAGGCGCAGCTCGCTGAGGAAGCTCGCAGCGAACACCTGCACCTCGATGCTCATGCCGCTGAATCCCGGCTGCTCCACCAGCTCGCGCATGAGGCTGATGTGCCTGCGGGCCGATGCGAACTCCGCCAGCTCGATCTCCGCGTTGATGATGTAGTGAAGGGCGCGCATGTAGCGCTTGGGCAGGTCGGCGCGGATGGCCGGATTCTCGTCGAGGATCTGCTTCACACGCTCGAACTTCACCTTGCTGGTGCTCCAATCGCGCTTGGCCCACTGGCAGAAGCCCTGCGTGTAGTAGCAGATGGTGGCCGCGCGGCGGCTCAGCGCCGTGTTCTTGCCCTTGATCAACGGGTGCTCGCTGATCTCCTCCACCATGGCCCGCTCCTCCTCCGTGCGCACATAGCCGCCGCTGCGGAACACGTAGTTGATCTTGCTGTAGAGGATGTGGTAGGCGGCCAGGTTGCGCAGCTTCTCGATCACGTCGCGCTCCTCCTCGATCAGCGCGTCCAGGTCCTTGGTGAACTCGCCGCTCTCGTACGCCTCCTCCAGCAGCATCTTCTCCCAGTTGAGCAGCTCGAACCAGTAGTAGAAGCGCTCGTTCTCCCGCGCGATGCGCTTGGCGCGGTGCAGCAGCTTGTTGCATTCGGCATAGAGCGCCTTCTGGTAGAGGATCTCGATGTTCTTGATCTCCTGCTTCAGGATGCCGCTCACCGAGCTCTCCGAATGGTAGGCCCGCAGCGACTTGAGGATGAGCTTGTACAGGTGGTTCTTCTCCGAGGGCAGGTGCTTGATGAAGGTCTCCTTGGCGAACTGCTGCTTCAGGGCCTCCTCATCATACTCCTTCTGCCGATCCACCGCATCGAAGATCCGGAGGTAGTTCTTCGGCCCGCTCTGCAGGGCGCTGTGCAGCTTGAAGAAGCGCTTCTCCGACTTGGAGAGCGACTTGATCAGGTCGAATAGCTCGGTGCTCGGCTTCATGATGACCTGCGCTTTCTGGGGATGGCCAAAAATAGGAATCCCAACCCTCGGCGAATGTGACAAGCCTCACGCCGCCCAACGGTACCTTCGCGGCATGCCTTGCCTTCCAAGTGCCCCGCCTTCGCTGCGGTGGCAGTTCTTGGTCCTTACGATCCCCGCGGTGCTGGGCACGGTCAGCGCCCAGCACGACTGCCAATCCGCCAAGCATGCGCAGGCCCAAGCCGCCCAATCGCGCTCCGTGGACCTCTGGCCCTGGGATATCCTGCACCAGCGCATCACGCTCGACCTCACCCTGGGCAGCATCATCCGCGGCGCCTGCGAGGTGATCGCCGTGCCGCGCACCGATGGCCTGACGGCTTTGCCGCTGAACCTGCTCACGCTCACGGTGGATTCCGTCATCCTGGGCGAGGAGAACCTGACCTTCACCCACAACGGAATAGACCTGGAGATCAACCTGCCGCAGGCCTACGCCACCATTGACACGGCGCGCCTCACCATCCATTACAGCGGCGATCCATCCACCGACCCCAGCGGATTCGGAGGATTCTACACCACAGGGCAGATCAGCTACAACCTCGGCGTGGCCTTCCAGAGCATACCGCACCCATATGGACGGGCCTGGTTCCCGTGCGCCGACGACTTCACCGAGCGCAGCACCTACGAATTCATCGTAACCACGGTGGCGGCGTGGAACGCCTGGTGCAACGGCGCACTCATTGACGAGTGGATGCCTACCCCAACCACGCGTGCCCGGCATTGGCGCCTCGATGAGTCCATCCCCTCCTACCTCGCCGCCGTGGCCGCATCCAACTTCACCGTGGCGCGCAGCGCGCTCACGAGCATCACGGGCGCGGAAATCCCGGTTGATCTCGTGGCGAAGGCCTCCGACACCACCGCGATGAAGAACTCCTTCATCAATCTGCCGGCGGCCTTCAACCGCTTCGAGGACTGGTTCGGCCCGTACCGGTGGAACCGCGTGGGCTATGTGCTCACTCCGCAGGGCGCCATGGAGCATGCCACGAGCATCCATTACCCGCAGAGCATCGTCAGCGGTTCCACCGCCTACCAGGACGTGATGGCGCACGAGCTGGCGCACCATTGGTTCGGCAACCTCATCACCTGCGAGCGCGCCGAGGAGATGTACATCAATGAGGGCTTCGCCGAGTACCTCGCCTACCTCTTCCTCGAAACGGTTGGCGGACCAACGACCTACATGAACAAGGTGCGCTCGAACCACCGCAACATGCTGCTGCGCGCGCACATCAGCGACCAGGGCTGGTGGGCGCTCTCCGAGATGCCCCAGCAATGGACCTACGGCCAGCACACCTACAACAAGGGCGCCGACGTGCTGCACACCCTTCGCAGCTACATGGGCGATGCGGCCTTCAGCACGGGGCTCACCAACTTCCTGAACGAGTATGCCTTCCAGCACGTGAACAGCGACATGCTGCGCGACCACCTCTCGCAGGCATCGGGCATCGACCTCACCGATTTCTTCAACGACTGGATACACCAGCCCGGCTGGGCCGCCTTCGAGGTGGATTCCATTCACGTGAGCCCGTTGCCTGACGGCAACGGGAACTGGCCCACCACCGTGCACGTGCAGCAGAAGCATCGCGGTCCCGCATCGGACTACCGCAATGTGCCCGTGACACTCAGCTTCATGAGCGCCAGTGGCCAGATCTGGGATCATCCGGCACCCGTGCTCGTGGGCGATGCCGTTTGCACCGTTCAGGCCGCACCCCCTTTCCCCGCAGCAGCCGCCATCCTCAACCGCGACGAGCGCATCAGCCTGGCGCAGACCTTCGACAACGACCAATTCAACGGGCCGGGCACCCGCATCTACAGCAACACCGACCTGCGCATCACGGTGAACAGCACGCCAGCCCCATTCGACATCCGCATGGAAGAGTATTGGGTGCCCGCCGACACCGAGACCATGGAACCCTTCGCCTATGTGATCTCTCCCGACCGCTGGTGGCGCATCCTGGGCAACATGCCCGAAGGGGCCAGCCTTAGCGGGCGCTTCGCATACGATGGCAGGCCCGCTCCCGCCATCAGCTTCGATAGCGGCCTCATGCAGAATGCGGGCGGCGTGGTGTTCCGCGAGGATAGCCTCGTGCTGCTCTACCGCCCTGATCAGCACTCGCCTTGGATGCCGCATCCGCAGCAGACCCTGAACACGCAGAACAGCAGCACCGACCGCATCGGCCGCATCGATGTCAACGACCTGCGCGCAGGCGAATACTGCTTCGCCTGGCGCAGGAGCGCGGTGGGCATCGCAGAGAACGAGCGGCCCTCCATCCGCTTCACCATCCAGCCGAATCCGGCCAGCGACATCGTCACGGTGCGCGCCGCGGAGCACACGCAAGGGCTCATCGAGCTGTACGACGGCCGGGGGCGCCTGGTGCGCTGGGAGCCGATCAATGGGGAAAGCGCGCAACTGCGCGTAGCTGGGTTGCGGAGCGGCGCCTACGTGGTACGGCATGCGACCGCTGGAGGAACGAGCATCGCGATCGGCAAGGTGGTGGTGGAGTGAATCAGCAGCCAAGGAATTGTGACCCCGCCGTTAAGTTCGCGCAGCGATGCGCGGGCTTCTCACTTACCTGCTGAAGATCCTTGGCTGCTGGATGGCCCTGTTCCTGGTGCAACAGGCCAGCTTCCTCTTCTTCGACGCGCGCTGGGCGCACGGGCTTACGGGAACAGAGCTCCTCACCGCCTTCCGGCGCGCACTGCCGATGGACCTCGCTGCGGCCTGCTACCTCGTGCTGCCGGTGGCGCTGCTGAGCCTGGTGCGCCTGCTCACCGATTCGCGCTGGCCG
>CAZJTB010000220.1:0-5187 GCA_964548485.1 uncultured Chryseobacterium sp.
CAAGCCGCTGCCCAAGGACGATCCCATGCAGCGCCAGCCGGACATCACCTTGGCGAGGAAGCTCCTCGGCTGGGAACCGAAGGTGGCCCGCGCCGAAGGGCTGAAGATCACCTACGCGTTCTTCAAGTCACTCACGGCGGAAGAGCTGAACGAGAAAGAGCACTTCAGCTTTGAGGGGTATGTGAGGAAGTAAGCAAGTGACAAGCATCAAGCGGCACCTTTGCCCCTTGACTCTTGTCCCGTGTGACTTGACCCTTGAATGATCACGCTCCGCATCGCGGGTGTTCCCGAGCCCTACAACCTGCCGTGGCACCTGGCCATGGAGCAGGGCCGATTCGCGGAGGCGGGCATCGACCTGCAGTGGCACACCGTGCCTGAAGGCACCGGCCGCATGTGCCAGATGCTGCGCGAAGGCCACCTCGACATGGCGGTGTTGGTGACCGAGGGCGCCGTGCGCGACATCCTGAATGGTGGCCCGCATCGCATCGTGAGCAATTTCGTGGAGAGCCCGTTGCCGTGGGGCGTGCATGTGCCCGCCAATTCGGCCCTGCACCATCCCAGCGAACTCAAGGGTGTTCCCTTCGCCATCAGCAGGCTGGGCAGCGGGAGCCACATCATGGCCATGCTCTATGCCGAACGCCTTGGCTGGAGTCCGGCACCGGATGACCTGGTGGTGGTGCACAACATGGAAGGCGCGGCCCGGCGCATGGCCGAAGGCTCACCGGTGATCTTCTTGTGGGAGACCTACGTCACCTCACGCTACGTGGAGGCCGGCGTGATGCGCCGTGTGGACGAGGTGCGTGGCGATTGGCCGGGCTTCGTGATTGTGGCGCGGGAGGAGTTCGCCCGAATGCAACCGGACGTCTTGCGGAATGCCCTCGCGGTGCTGGACCACGCGGTGCGTGATCTGGACCTGGGTGCGCGCACCGTTGAATTGGTGATGCAGAACGCGGGCTTCCGCGAAGCGCTGGCGCGGGAATGGCTGGCGCATGCGCGGTGGCGGCTGGGCAGTCCGCAGGAATGGTCGCTGGACCACCTGGTGGATACACTGCGGGAACTACACCTGGTGCCGGCAGGATCTCGACCGGACGTGCTGCTCTAGCTTCTATTCCTTAACCCAGCGAATCACCTCCCGCTGTCCATCGGCCAGCCGTATCTCCACCAAGTAAGTGCCGGGCTTCAGGGCGCCGGGATCCACGGGGGAATGCTCGGTGGCCGCGAGGCCCTCGCGCACCACGCGGCCCTGCATGTCGAGCAGCCGCAGCCGGGCGGGGCGGGGGCCAAGGCCGGTGAACTGGAAGGAGGTGCCGGGGTTGGGGTGCAGGGAGAGGGTTGGCCTGCTGGCTATGTGTTCCGCTGAGCCGAGCGTCAAATGACAGGCTTCGCCTTCAGGGCTCTGGATCTCATCGTCGCTGTAGCAGATGAACGACGGGAAGAAGTATTCGATGATGATGTTGCAGTCATCGATGAAGGGTGCACGCGGTGTTGTGCCGATCCGCTCCGTGATGGTCAAGGGCGATGACATGGGGTCACCGGCCTCATCGAGGATGACCACGGTGACGGTATTCAAGGTTATTCCTTGGACTTCCGTTTCGCCGGTGGCCACGATTTCCAGCATGCCATGGGGCGGGCACGTCTGCGGATGGCCGATGGGCCACCACCGTTCACCCACCTGGCCGAACCAGTACAGCGTATCCCAGCCTCCGGTACTTGAGCCAGCGTATATGACCGCATCCTGGGCGCGCTCATAGATTCTCGCCGTTTGATTGATCGGAGGTCCGCCGGTGCTGCCGAATGCATGTGTTTGGATCACATGCGCGGAGACCCCATCAATGAGGGTGTCCTCGAGGTAGCGGTACTCGATGCGGTAGTCGATGTTGGTGAAATAGGTGAATCGGTACACCCAAGTCGCCCCGGGCGGGCACCACTGTTGGGCCTGGCCCGCCAAGGTCGTGCCGAGCAGAATGAAGAGAATGGCCG
This sequence comes from uncultured Chryseobacterium sp., assembly GCA_964548485.1. Lineage (GTDB taxonomy): Bacteria > Bacteroidota > Bacteroidia > Flavobacteriales_F > PHOS-HE28 > PHOS-HE28. The sequence goes on from CAZJTB010000220.1 coordinate 1,981, forward strand.
ATTTCATGGCGCTCGGAGCAGGTGCAGGAAGACAGCCATCGGGCTGCGAAGCGCTGCCTCGGCAAGGTACACGGGCCCTTCGGTACATTCGCGGCCCCGCCATGGATCCATGCGAGCATGGGCACATGAGCGCCTGGATCCATGCCCTACACCGCCCACCCCACCGCCGTCATAGATGAGGGCGCCGTCATCGGCGAGGGCACGCGCATCTGGCACTTCTCGCACATCATGCCCGGCTGCGAGATTGGCGAGGGCTGCAACATCGGCCAGAACGTGGTGGTGAGCCCCGGCGTGAAGCTGGGCCGCAACGTGAAGGTGCAGAACAACGTGAGCATCTACACGGGCGTGGAGTGCGAGGACGATGTGTTCCTGGGCCCTTCGTGCGTGTTCACCAACGTCATCAACCCGCGCAGCGCCGTGGCCCGCAGGGACCAATACCTTCGCACGCTCGTGAAGAAGGGCGCTTCCATTGGGGCCAACGCCACCATCGTCTGCGGGCACGACATCGGCCGCTATGCCTTCATCGGCGCGGGCGCCGTGGTGACCCGTGAGGTGCCGGACTACGCCCTGGTGGTGGGCAACCCCGCCCGCCAGACCGGCTGGATGAGCGAGTACGGCCACAAGCTGAGGTTCAGCGATGCAGGCGAGGCCACTTGCCCGGAAAGCGGGCAGCGCTATGCCCTGAGGAACGGTAAAGTCATCCGGTGCGAATCCGGGCCGGGCGCTGCATGACAAGCCAGGGCAAGATCAAGTTCGCCGTGGTGGGCTGCGGCCACATCGGCAAACGGCACGCGGAAATGGTGTCGCGCCACCCCGAATGCGAGCTGGTGGCGCTGTGCGACTCCCGTCCCAAGGCCGAATTGGGCATCGAGCGGCTGGATGCGCCGTTCTTCAACAGCATGGACGACATGCTCCGCGAGGTGCCGGGCATCGAGGTGGTCAATATCTGCACCCCGAACGGGCTGCATGCGGAAATGACGATCAAGGCCCTTGAGGCGCGCAAGCATGTGGTGTGCGAGAAGCCCATGGCGCTCACCAAGGCCAGCTGCGAGGCCCTGCTCTACAAGGCCCTGCAAGTGCATCGCACCGTGTTCGGCGTGATGCAGAACCGATACTCGCCGCCCAGCCAATGGATCAAGGGCGTGGTGGACCAGGGCCTCTTGGGCGATATCTACCTGGTGCAGGTGAACTGCTACTGGAACCGCGATGCCCGCTACTACAAGCAGGGGTCATGGAAGGGCACCGCCGACCTCGATGGCGGCACGCTGTTCACGCAGTTCAGCCACTTCATCGATATCCTGTACTGGCTCTTCGGCGACATCACCGACATCGAGGGCAAGTTCGCAGACTTCGCGCACAAGGACCTCACCGCCTTCGAGGACAGCGGGCCGGTCACCTTCCGGTTCCGCAACGGCGGCATGGGCTGCCTCAATTACAGCACCGCGGTTTGGGATACCAACCTGGAGAGCAGCATGACCATCATCGGCGCGAAGGGAAGCGTGAAGATCGGCGGGCAGTACATGGATCAGGTGGAATACTGCCACATCGCTGGCTACACCATGCCGGAGCTCGCGCCCACGAACCCGGCCAACGATTACGGCGCCTACAAGGGGAGCGCCAACAACCACGGCTTCATCATCGAGAACGTGGTGGACACCTTGAAGGGAAGGACAACGCTCACCACCAACGCCCTGGAGGGCCTCAAGGTGGTGGAGATCATCGAACGCATTTACCAGAAGAGGGATGAGCAGCAGCTTGTATGACCGCCTCCTGAAGAAGGACGCCAAACTGGCCGTCATCGGCCTGGGCTACGTGGGCCTGCCGATCGCGCTGGCCTTCGCGCGCCGCATCAAGGTCGTTGGCTTCGACATCAACCAGAAGCGCGTGGACATGATGCGCCGGGGCGAGGACCCCAGCAATGAGCTCGACGCGAAGGAGTTCGAGGGCTGCGACATCCACTTCACCGCCGACATCAACGACCTGAAGGACGTGGAGTTCTTCATCGTGGCCGTGCCCACACCGATCGATCAGCAGAACATCCCCGACCTGGGGCCGCTCCTAGGCGCCACGCGCACCGTGGGCCAGGTGCTCAAGAAGAACGACTACGTGGTGTACGAGAGCACCGTTTACCCCGGCTGCACCGAAGAGGATTGCGTGCCCCTGCTGGAGCGCCTCAGCAACCTCCGCTTCGTGGAGGACTTCAAGGTGGGTTACAGCCCCGAGCGCATCAACCCGGGCGACAAGGAGCATACGCTGGAGAGCATCGTGAAGGTGAGCAGCGGCTGCGACCCGGAGAGCGCCGAGACCATCGCCAAGGTGTATGAGCTGGTGGTGAAGGCCGGCGTTCACCGTGCCAGCAGCATCAAGGTGGCCGAGGCTGCCAAGATCATCGAGAACACGCAGCGCGACGTGAACATCGCCCTGATCAACGAGCTCTCGATCATCTTCAACCGCATGGGCATCAACACCTACGATGTGCTGGAGGCCGCAGGCACCAAGTGGAACTTCCTCAAGTTCCAGCCCGGCCTGGTGGGCGGCCACTGCATCGGCGTGGATCCCTACTACCTGGTGTACAAGGCCAAGGAGCTCGGCTACCACGCGCAGATCATCGATGCCGGCCGCTTCGTGAACGACAGCATGGGCGGCTACGTGGCCAAGCAGACCGTGAAGCGCATCATCTCCGCCGGCACCAACCCCGCCGATGCCCGCGTGCTGGTGATGGGCGCCACCTTCAAGGAGAACGTCACCGACATCCGCAACAGCAAGGTGGTGGATGTGGTGAACGAGCTGAAGAGCTTCAGCTGCCAGGTGGATGTGACCGACCCGCATGCCGATGCTGCCGAGGTGAAGCACGAGTATGGCTTCGACCTGGCACCGGAGATGAAGGGCCCCTACGACGCCATCATCGTGGCCGTGAACCACAGTGAGTACTCCGGCAAGGACGAAGCCTGGTTCAAGGGCATGCTGAAGCCCAAGGGCGTGCTGGTGGACCTGAAGGGCGTGTTCCGGAAGGAGATCAAGGACATCAATTACTGGAGTCTTTAAGAATGCGTTCACCACAGAGGCACAGAGGACACGGAGGTTATCACCGTTTCAGTGGTTCCACTGCATTCTCTGTGTCCTCTGTGCCTCTGTGGTGATAATGACCTGACCATGCAACGCAACATCCTCATCACCGGCGGCGCAGGCTTCATCGGCAGTCATGTG
>CAZJTB010000221.1:0-5185 GCA_964548485.1 uncultured Chryseobacterium sp.
CACGCGCTCGCCAATCAGCGGCAGGTCGATACTGTTGGCCGCACGCTGCATGGCGAAGGCGAAGCGCATGGGAGCCGCAAATATGCGTTGGTCGCAGGGCAAGGACGGGGCCGCGATCATTTCAGCACCTCGTCGAGCAGGCGCTCCATCACGCTGCCGCCGAAGAGCACGTTCACACCGAAGCCCACGCTGAAGGCGCCCTCCGCCGTATAGCGCACCGGGCGCGCCTCGGTGCCGGTGAAGCGCGCCGCCTGGGCCAGCGCATAACCCGCGTCCACCCGCACCTGGAAAGTCTTGTTGAGCCGGTGGCGCGCATGGGCGAAGAGGCGCACCTGCGCATGGTTCACGTTCACCCGCTGGTCCTGCCATTCCATGCCGCTGCGGAAGCCGTCGGCCGTGAGGCCCAGGTTCACGCGCGTGCCCGCCTTCGGCCGGTAGCCCAGGTAAGCCTGCGCGGGCAGCACATAATTGAACGACAAATCGCCGCCCAGCGGAGCCGTGCCGCCCACGAAGGGCACCGGCAGCACAAGGCCATCGGTATAGCTCAGGCCCAGGCCGTAGAAGAACTGCCTGCGCAGCCCTTTCACGCGCAGTTTGCCGATGACCGCATTGAAGCGGGGCACCGCATCGGCCAGGGTGGCCTCCTCCTCGCTCGCGTTAACGTTGGCGCTCCAGAACAGCACCCGGTAGCGCCGCGTAAGCTTGATGCCAAGCAAACCAGCGCTGGCAGTGTAGAGCCGTCGCGTGGGCACACCATCGAAGCCGAGCTGCAGCTCGCGCGCACCCATCCGGATGCTTCCCAGCACCTGCGAGGCCTCCACGCGGATGCTGTTCTTCAGCAGCTCACGCAACCCGCGCGCCGCTGTATCGAGCTGGAAGCCCATCTTGAAATGCGAGCTGATGGGGAAGGTGGCCACCGCCGTTCCCTCCAGCAGTCCCAGGCGCCCCGTGGTGTCGCGGAAAGCCGCCGCGCCCTGGTAGCGCGCGTCCATGCGCAGCCGGGGCCGGAAGACCTGCTCGAACTGCTCCAGATCGAATGTTTGAGCGCTCGCCAGCCCCACAGCAGCGAAAGCCACGGAGCCGAGCACCCAGCGAGTCATCCGATCACCCACGTATGCTCGCCCTTGAGCAACGCATTCAGATCACCGGCGCCCTTCACCTCCTTCGCGCGCTTCACCTGCCCTTGCAGCTTCTCCTCGTGCGTGGGCCGGTCAGCCACGTAGTACACGCCGAAGGGACGTGGGAAGGCGCCCTCATGGCGAGGATCCTCGAAGAGGCGCACCAGGATCGAGGCCTTGAAGTTGTCGCGCTCGTCGTGGATCCAGCAATCGTTGGGCGAGAAGTCCGGGCCGATTTCGATGATGCGCGGCTTCATGTCCTTGATGCAGATGCCCTTCGTTCCATTCGCGAACAGCAGCGGCTTGCCGTGCTCCACGAAGAGCGTGTTCGTGGGCTTATTGGCCTTCTCCGTGAAGACCTCGAAGGCGCCGTCGTTGAAGACGTTGCAGTTCTGGTAGATCTCCACGAGCGAGGTGCCGCGATGCGCGTCGGCGCGGGCCAGCACCTCGCGCAGGTGCTTGGGATCGCGGTCCATGCTGCGGGCGATGAAGGTGCCATCGGCGCCCTTCACCAGCGCCAGCGGGTTGAAGGGATGATCGGTGCTGCCCATGGGCGTACTGCGCGTCACGGCGCCTTCGGGCGAGGTGGGCGAGTACTGCCCCTTGGTGAGGCCGTAGATCTCGTTGTTGAAGAGCAGCACATTCACGTCCACGTTGCGGCGCAGCAGGTGGATGATGTGGTTGCCGCCGATGCTGAGCGCGTCCCCGTCGCCGGTGATCATCCATACGCTGAGGTCGGGGCGCACGCTGCGCAGGCCGCTCACGATGGCGGGCGCGCGGCCGTGGATGCCGTGCAGGCCGTAGGTGTCCAAGTAGTACGGGAAGCGCGAGCTGCAGCCGATGCCGCTGATGAAGACCACTTCCTCCTTCTTCCTGCCGCTCTGCTCCAGCAGCGTCTGCACCTGTTTCAGGATGCTGTAGTCGCCGCAGCCGGGGCACCAGCGCACTTCCTGGTCGGAGGAGAAATCGATCTTCTCCGGGGCAACGGTTCCGTTCACGGCGCTCATGGCTTCATCATCTTGAGCACGGCATCCTTGATCTCCGCGCTGGTGAATGGCAATCCTTGGATCTTGTTCAGGCCCTGCGCGTCCACGAGGAACTCGGCGCGCAGCATCTGGCGCAGCTGGCCGCTGTTCATCTCAGGCACCAGCACCTGCTTGTACTTCTTCAGCAGAGGACCAAGCCCTTTGTTGAAGGGGAACATGTGCCGGATGTGCACGTGCGCCACGCTGTGCCCCTCAGCCTGCAATTCGAGCGCGGCCGTGCGGATCGCGCCATACGTGCTGCCCCAGCCCACGATGAGCAGATCGCCCTCGGCGGGGCCGCTATCCAACCGGATGGGCTTGAAGCGATCGGCGATGCGCGCCACCTTCTCAGCGCGCAGGCGCACCATCAGCTCATGGTTCTTCGGATCGTAGCTGATGTTTCCGGTCTTGTCCTGCTTCTCAATGCCACCGATGCGATGCTGCAAACCGGGCTGGCCGGGTAAGGCCCAGGGCCTTACGCCGCGCTCATCGCGCAGGTAGGGCAGGAAGCGCTCGCCATCGTTCGGCTCTTGGATGAACTTGGGCGTGATGGTGGGCAACGCATCCGACTGCGGGAAGCGCCAGGGCTCGGCACCGTTGGCGATGTAGCCGTCGGTGAGCAGGATCACGGGCGTCATGCGCTCCAGGGCGATCTGCACCGCCTCGAAGGCCATGTCGAAGCAATCGATGGGTGTGCTGGCCGCGATCACGGGGATGGGCGCTTCGCCATTGCGGCCATGCACCGCCTGCCACAGATCGGCTTGCTCGGTCTTGGTGGGCAGGCCGGTGCTGGGGCCGCCGCGCTGCACATTCACGATCACGAGCGGAATCTCCAGCATGAAGGCCAGGCCCATGGCCTCGGTCTTGAGCGCGATGCCGGGACCGCTGCTGGCCGTTACACCGAGCGCTCCGCCATAGCTGGCGCCGATGGCGCTGCTGATGGCCGCGATCTCATCCTCCGCCTGGAAAGTGACCACCCCGAAGTTCTTGTGCCGCGAGAGCTCGTGCAGGATGTCGCTCGCAGGCGTGATGGGATAGCTGCCGTAGAAGAGGTCGAGTTTCGCTTTTTGCGCGGCGGCGATGAGGCCGAGCGCGGTGCCTTGGTTGCCGGTGATGCTGCGGTAGGTGCCCTTGGGCATCGGCGCGGGCTTCACCTCGAAGCGCGTGGTGAAGGTCTCGCTGGTGTCGCCGAAGTGATAACCTGCCAGGAGCGCCTTGCGGTTGGCGTCGAGCAGCTCAGGCTTCTTCCCGAACTTCTTCTCGAGGAACCGTTCGGTGAGCGCGTTGTCCCGGTTGTACATCCAGTTGATGAAACCGAGCACGAACATGTTCTTGCAGCGGTCCTTCTCCTTCATGCCGAGGGTGGTGCCCTCAAGCGCCGCGCGGGTCATCTTGGTGACATCGACGCTGTGCAGCGTGAACTGGGCCAAGGTGCCATCGGTGAGCGGGTCGGCCTCGTCGATGTAGCCCGCGAGGCGCAGGTTCTTCTTATCGAAGCCATCGGTATTGGCGATGATGGCACCGCCTTTCTTCAGCTTGTCCAGGTTGGCCTTGAGCGCCGCTGCGTTCATCACCACCAGCACATCGCACTGGTCGCCGGGGGTCCATACCTCAACGCTGCCGAAGTGGAGCTGGAAGCCGCTCACGCCGGCCAGGGTGCCCTGAGGCGCGCGGATCTCGGCGGGGAAATTCGGGAAGGTGCTTACATCGTTGCCGAAGAGCGCGCTGCTGTCGGTGAACTGGCTGCCCGTGAGCTGGATGCCATCGCCGCTGTCGCCGGCGAAGAGGATGACCACGTTGCGCCGTTCCTCAACGGGCTTGGTCTTCGTAGGGGCTGTTGCCATGGAATGCGGCGCGAAGGTAGCCGGGGCGGTTGCGCGCTGGTGACGCGGATCACGTGGCGGGATAACACCAGCGCCCGTGCTTGGTTCGCTTTCAGGCCTCCACGCCCAGGTTCACCGCCTCCACCTTCTTCACCTGCGGGGCCACGCGCCTGATCGCCTCCTCCACGCCGGCCTTCATGGTCATGGGCACCATGGCGCAGCCGAGGCAATTGCCATGCAGGCGCACGCGCGCCACGCCATCGGGGGTCACTTCATCCAAGGTGATGTCGCCGCCATCGGCCTCCAGGAAGGGGCGCAGCTCGGCGAGCGCTTCGCGGATGCGCAGTTCGGCACTCGTCAATTCATCGGTCTTCAATTGCCTCATTCAGAGGGCGAAACTACTGCGTGCATGGGTCAACCAAACTCGTGGCATGATTACCTTCGTGCGACATGCGAGGAAAGGCTACCATCCCGATGATCATGTTCCTGCCGATATGCGCAAACGCGCAATTGGCGGGATTCTACTCAGTGGGGCAAGGTGGCGATTTCCCGGATATCGCCCAAGCAATCCAAGTGGCCGGAACCATCGGTATTGCGGATTCCACAATCCTGCTGGTGTCCCCAAGCGGAACCACATTCGGAACCCTCACCATCCCAACGATTCCAGGGGCATCATCCACAAGCCCATTAATCTTGCGCTCAACGGAGCCGGATTCAACCACGGTTCTGCTTCCGCGAATACAGGTCATCGAGGCCGCATACCTATCCATCGAAGGATTCACGATTGAAACAGGAATCAACCCAACCGCTGGCGCCCTGTGGCTCTTCCGCAGCAGGGACATATCGCTGATACGATGCCGATTACTTGAGGCGGGATCCCCGTCTTATGCCTATAACGAGGCCTTGATCAGCATTCAACTGCCAAGCACAGGACCTGCGGGAGACATCATCTTCGATCGGTGCGCCGCTCTATCCGCCGGCAAGGTCGTGCGCACCATGGGGCCGTATGGCGCGATTTGGTTCAAGCGAAGCGGCCTTCAGGGGACATTCGAAATCCCCGGCGGTACGAAGCGCTTCGATGATTGCGAGATCAACGCCCTCTCAGTCGAGGCATCGTTCATCGACCGATACCTGCGCTGCACGTTCGCATCGCCGTCCGGCTTGATCACCCTGCGCGGCCAGCTCGTTCAAGACTGCACGTTCAATTGCAACGCGAACC
>CAZJTB010000222.1:0-5160 GCA_964548485.1 uncultured Chryseobacterium sp.
CCTCGCCTGCGGCGAGGACCTCTTCCGCCTGCTGCGCGACCTGGAGGACCCGGAGTGGATCGACAATTACCGCAAGGGCTATTGACCGGCATGGACGCGCGCGACGGCTTATTCGCGGCACTGCGCGCAGGCGACCGCTCCGCCCTGGCACGCGCCATCACCCTGGTGGAGAGCACGCGCGAAGGCGACGCTGCCGAAGCGCGCGCACTGGTGGAGCAGTGCCTGCCGCACAGCGGCGGCGGCGCGCGCATCGGCATCACCGGCATACCCGGCGCCGGCAAGAGCACGCTCATCGACGCGCTCGGCCTGCTGCTCATCGCGCGGGGGCACCGCGTAGCCGTGCTGGCCATTGACCCCAGCAGCGCGCGCACCGGCGGCAGCATCCTGGGCGACAAGACGCGGATGGAACGCCTGGGGCAACGTTCCGAGGCCTTCATCAGGCCCACGGCGGCAGCGGGGCATCTGGGCGGTGCCGGTCGGCGCACACGCGAGGCCATCGTGCTGTGCGAGGCGGCTGGCTACGACCGCATCATCGTGGAAACGGTGGGCACCGGGCAGAACGAGCTGGAAGCCGACGCGATCACCGACGTGAACGTGCTGCTGATGGTGGCCGGTACCGGCGACGAGCTCCAGGGCATCAAGCGCGGCATCATGGAGACCGCCGATGCGATCGCGATCGCCAAATGCGACGAGGGCACGCAGTCGCGCGGCGAGCAGGCGAGGCGCGAACTGCTCGGCGCCCTGCAACTGCTTCCGCCGCGCCCCAGCGGCGCGCGCGCGCAGGTGCTCCTCACCAGCGCGCTCACGGGCCTGGGCATGGAGCCGCTCCTCGCCGCGATCGAGGGATTGGTCGAACAGGCGCGCGCCACCGGCTACCTCGGCGAGCGCCGGCGCGCGCAGGCGCTGGGCTGGATGGAGCACGAGCTCGCCGAGGGGCTCCGCGACCTGCTGGCCAGGCACCCCGGGGTGGCGGCTGCGCTGCCCGCGATGCGCGATGCGGTGATGCAGGGGACCAAGAGCCCGTCGGCCGCGGCGGAAGAGCTCCTGCGCCTGTTCAGAACAGGCGGCGCACCTCTTCCTTGATCGCCACCAGCGCCTCCTGCGAGGGCGTGTGCGACAGCCGCGCGGCGTTCTCGAATATGCGCTGGGCGAGCGCGCTGGCCGCAGCGCCGGCGCCCACCTGCTCGTAGCTCATGTTCACCAGGCGGATCATCTCCTCCTTGGCCTGGCGCACCCGCGCCCACGCGCGGTCGCTGACATAGATCTGCTGCGTGATGTTGTGCTCGAGCTCCTCGCGGATGGCCCCCACCAGCGCGGCGTGCAGGTCGCCCGCATCCATGCCGGCGCGCTGCACGCGCAGCAGCAGGGTGCCGGGCTGGATGCGCTCCAGGTAGAGGGAGAGCCGCTCATAGGCCTGCAGGCGCAGAGGGAGCACCTGCTTGCGGTCGTCGCGCCGGAACTCGGCCATGTCCTCGGCCCTGCGCTCCGACGCGCGGGCGGCCATGAAATGCCGGATGGCATAGAACGAGGTGAGGAAGACCACCACGCTGGGCAGGATGGCCACGAGGATCAGCACCAAGGGATCGCTCATCGTGCAGAAAACGGTGGACGAATATCGGCCAAACACCGGGGAGGCGCGGAAACCGCCTGCTTTAGCTTCGCCGCCGATGCATCTATCCCCCATCGCCCGGTCCATCCAGGAGCCGGCCACCCTGCTCATGGCCCGTCGCAGCCGCGAGCTGCGGGCCCAGGGCAAGGACATCATCGACCTGAGCCTGGGCGAGCCGGACCACGACCCGCCCGCCTTCGCCTTGGAAGCGGCGCAAGCCGCCATCCGCGGCCCCTGGCACAAATACCCGCCCGTGAACGGCTTCGCCGACGTTCGCGAGGCGATCGCCGCCAAATTCGAGCGCGACAACGGGCTGAAGTACACGCCCGATCAGATCGTGATCAGCACCGGCGCCAAGCACAGCATCATGAATGCCGTGATGGCCCTGTGCGGACCCGGTGATGAGGTGGTGATCCCCGCGCCCTACTGGGTGAGCTACTCCGAGCAGGTGAAGCTGGCGGGCGCCACGCCCGTGATCGTGCCCAGCACGCTCGAGGAGGATTGGAAGGCCCCGGTGAAGCGCATCGCGGCGGCCATCACGCCGCGCACGCGCCTGCTCCTGTTCAGCTCGCCGTGCAACCCCAGCGGCTCGGTGCTCACGCGCGCGGAGCTGGAGGCCCTGGCTGAGGTGGTGGCCCGCCATCCGCAGCTGATGGTGATCGCCGACGAGATCTACGAGCACATCGTGTTCAGCGGCGCCCATGTGAGCTTCGCCGCATTGCCGGGCATGGCCGAGCGCACCATCACGGTGAACGGCCTCTCCAAGGCCTTCGCCCTCACGGGCTGGCGCATCGGCTACATCGGCGCGCCGTTGTGGGTGGCCCAGGCCTGCACGCGCATCCAGGGCCAGTTCACCAGCGGCGCCAACAGCATCGCGCAGCGCGTGACCAAGGCCTGCGTGGAGGCCGACCCCGCCCTGCTCGCCCCCATGCGGGCCGATTTCCTGCGGCGGCGCGACCTCACGCTGAAGGCACTGCGGAACATACCCGGCTGGCGGTGCAACGTGCCGCAGGGCGCCTTCTACCTGCTGCCCGATGTGAGCGCCGCCTTCAACGGCACCACCATCAAGGGCGCGGTTGACCTGAGCCTGCACCTGCTCGATGCGGCCGGGGTGAGCCTGGTGGAAGGCGAGAGCTTCGGGGCCCCCACCACCCTGCGCATCAGCTACGCCACCAGCGATGCCAAGCTCACCGAGGCGATGGCGCGCGTGGCCAGGGCCATCGGCCAACTCGAACCGGCATGAGCACGGGCCGCTTCTTCGCGGGCTGCGCGCAGACGCACCTGCTCGTGGTGGGCGATGTGATGGTGGACGCATACCTCTGGGGTCGGGTGGACCGCATCAGCCCGGAGGCCCCGGTGCCCGTGGTGCAGGTGACGCGCCGCAGCGCCCGCCTGGGCGGAGCCGCCAACGTGGCCCTGAACGCACAGGCCCTGGGCGCCAAGGCCACCCTCGCCGCCGTGGTGGGCGACGACGCCGACGCGGACCGCATCGCGGATCTCCTGCGCGAGCACCAGCTGCCCTTGGACGGGCTGGTGCGGTCGAAGGAGCGCCGCACCACGGTGAAGACGCGCGTGATCAGCGGCCACCAGCATGTGGTGCGCGTGGATGAAGAGCAGGAGGATGACCTCACCGCCCGGGAAGAGCAGGCCCTGCTGGAGCGCATCGCCGCCCTGATGGCGCGCCAGCGGCCGGACGCCATCGTGCTGGAGGACTACAACAAGGGCGTGCTCACCGAGGCTGTGATCCGCGGCGTCGTGCGCATGGCCCAGGAGAGCGGCGTGCCGGTGGCGGTTGACCCGAAGCGGAAGAACTTCCTCGCCTACACAGGTGTTTCCCTGTTCAAGCCGAACCTTAAGGAATTGCGCGAGGGCCTGAAGACCGATGTGGACCCCACCGACGACGCCAGCCTCTCGCGGGCCGCGCGCCTGCTGGAGGAGCGGCTGCGCAACCGCATGACCCTGGTGACGCTGAGCGAGCATGGCGCCTTCGCGCACGACGGCAGCGGCGGCGCGCGCATCGCCGCGCACAAGCGCCGCATCGTGGATGTGAGCGGCGCCGGGGACACGGTGATCGCCGTGGCCGCCCTTGCCCTGGCCCAAGGACTTGGGAAGGACGACATCGCCGCGCTGAGCAATCTGGCCGGCGGCCTGGTGTGCGAGGAGGTCGGCGTGGTTCCAATCGATGCCGCGCGTTTCCGTAGCGAATGCGAGCGCCTGCACCTGCCCGAATGATGAAGGTGAAGCCCTATTCGCCGGAAGGCAGCAAGCGGGAGCAGGTGGAGCACATGTTCGACGCGATAGCGCCGCGCTACGACCTGCTCAACCGCCTCTTCTCACTGGGCATCGACCAGGGGTGGCGGCGCAAGGTCATCCGCATGGTGAAGCAGGAGCCGGTGGCGCGCCTGCTCGATGTGGCCACGGGCACCGCCGACCTGGCCATACTCGCCGCCCGCCGTGATGCCGCCCGGCAGGTCACCGGCGCCGACATCAGCGAGGGCATGCTCCGCCATGGCCGCGTGAAGGTGAGCGGGAAGGGCCTCACAGGCCGGGTGGAGCTGATCCGGGCGGACAGCGCCGCACTGCCCTTCGACACGGGCGCATTCGATGCGGCCACCGTGGCCTTCGGCGCGCGCAACTTCGAGGACCTGGAGAAGGGCCTGCGCGAGATCCTGCGCGTGCTCAAGCCGAAGGGCCGCCTCTTCGTGCTGGAATTCAGCAAGCCGCAGGGCACGCTCATGGGCGCGCTGTTCCGCCTCTACTTCCACCGCGTGATGCCCTTCGTCGGGCGCCTCGTGAGCAAGGATCCCCGCGCATACACCTACCTGCCCGAGAGCGTGGACGCCTTCCCCAGCGGCGCGGACTTCCTGCGCGTGCTGGAGCGCTGCGGCGCCACAGAGTGCCGGGCGCGGCCCCTCACCGGCGGCATCGCCACGCTGTACAGCGCGCGCAAGTGATGCCCGCGGCGCAACATGCCCGCCCTACTTTCGTTGCCGCCATCATGCGCCTCCGCCACCTCCTCACGGCCCTTGTGCTGCTCATCGCCGCCTCGCCGCTGCACGCCCAGCGCAGCAAGCGCATCGTGCAGGAGAACCTGCCCAACTTCGACCTGCGCAAGTTCCATTTCGGCTTCCTGCTCAGCTACAACACGAGCGATTTCTTCATGCGGCTGAAGCCTGGCAGCCTCACCGATTCGCTGCTCGTGCTGAACCACAACCGCCAGCCGGGCTTCAACCTGGGCATCGTGGCCTCGCTCAACTTCAACAAGAACACGAGCATCCGCTTCCTGCCCACCCTCAGCTTCCAGGAGCGCACGCTGCAGTACCAGTTCAGGCGCTCGGACAACCGCGTGGTCTATTTCCAGAAGCCGGTGGAGAGCACCTACCTCGAATTCCCGGTGCTCGTGAAGTACCGCAGCGACCGCATCAACAACTTCGCGGTGTATGTGATCGGCGGCGGCAAGTTCGCCATCGACATGGCCAGCCAGAAGGACGTGGACAACGCCCTGGACGATGACATCGTGGTGAAGCTGAAGAAATACGACTATGCCGCCG
>CAZJTB010000223.1:0-5145 GCA_964548485.1 uncultured Chryseobacterium sp.
GCCTGCGGACCTTGAGCAAGAGCTCGTGGATGATCTCCAGGTCGGCTTGGGCCTTGGGGCTCACCGCGAGGCCGATCACGAGCGTTGTCTCCGGCTTGCCGGGCAGCTCGATCGATCGGCCATCGGCCAGCTCGCCTTGCAGCGTGGGGAATCGGTCCTGTGCCCGAAGCGGGCAGCTGGCCACGATGAGCGCGATGAGGGGGATCCGTTTCAGCATCGGTCGCGCGCGCCTGCCAATCACCATGCCATCAGCGCACGCCATCCTCCGGATTCTTGCCCTTGTGCGGCCTGAACCAGTCCTTCATGCGGGCGATATCGGCCTCCGGGTCGCTGGTGAGCGGAAAGGGCGCGGTGATGATGCAGCGCTTGTTCGGGTAATCGAAGGTGGCCAGGATGATGGGCACGCCTGCCCCGGTGGCGATGCGATGGAATCCGGTCTTCCAGTTGGGCTGGTAACGGCGGGTGCCCTCGGGCGTGATGGCGATCTTCTTGATCGCGCCGCTCTTGAACATGGCCACCACGGCATCCACCATGTTGTTGTGCTTGCTGCGGTCAACCGGGTAGCCGCCAAGGGCCCGGAAGAACCAGCCGCTCCAAGGCTTGAAGAGGGCGTTCTTGGCCAGGTATTTCACATCGTGCAGGCGGGCGATGCTGCGAACGGCCAGGCCCACCACGAAATCCCAGTTGCTCGTGTGCGGGGCCACCACGATGATGAAGCGGTCGAGCCCTTCGGGGCGCTCATCCTGGATGCGCCATCCCAGGATGCGCTCGAACACGAGCTTGTACAGGAATCGCATGCGCCCAAAGATGCGCCTTGCGCGCTTGCCCATGCGGCACCCCGGGCTGATATTTGGCGGCCCATGCCCGCGCTGCTCCGTTCACTGGCAACCCCTCCCCTCGCCCCGGCGTATGAGGGCGCCATGCAAGGGCTGAAGTTCGCGGTGATCGATGTGGAGACCACCGAAGGGGATCCCATGCAGGGACGTGTGATGGAGGTGGCCGTGATCGCCCTCGACGGCGGCATCGAGCGGCTCCGCTGGGACAGCCTGGTGCATCCCGGCCAGCGCGTGCCGTGGTTCAGCCGCAAGCTCACCGGGATCGATGACGCCATGCTGCGCGATGCGCCGCGCTTCCATGAGGTGGCGCGCACCATCGCCACGCTCACGCAGGACCGCATCGTGGTGGCGCACAACGCCCGCTTCGACATGACCGCGCTGGCGCATGAGTTCGCCCGCACCGGCCTGCCACTGGAGCGCGCCACGCTCTGCACCGAGAAGCTCGGCCGCCGGCTGGCGCCGCAGCTGGAGCACCACAACCTCAGCAGCCTCTGCCGGCACTACGGCATCGCCTTCCCCAAGGCGCACCGCGCGCTCGCCGATGCGGAGGCCACGGCGGCGCTGCTTGCCATCTACCTGGAGCGCTTCGGTCCTGAGGCCGTCGCGGGCTGCATTTCACCGGCGCGGCGCGCCATGCGCGCTTAGCGGAGCAGCACGTTGCTCGCCCAGAGCGCCCACATCACCGCCGAGCAGATGATCCCGGCCAAGGACATCCTCCACGCCAGCTGCGCGCGCTTCACGCTCCGGGCCGTGTAGCGGATCAGGTGCTTCCGCGCCTTCCATCGGCCCCAAAGTCCGAAGGCCAAACCATACAGGCCGAGCACCAAGGCCAGGGAGCACAGATGCCCTGCGAAGGCCAGGGGGATGCTGAGGCCGCCGAAGACCAACGCGACCGTGCTCAAGGGCAGTGGCTTCTCCGATTCCTTCACGATGCGGCTTTCAGCAACTCCTCGTGGATCGCGAGCGCCTGCGGGATCTCCAGGCGCGAGCCATCGGCGATGATCACATGGCGGGCGATGGCGATGCGCTCCTCCTCGGTGGCCTGATGCCGCATGCGGGCGCGCACCTGCTCCTCTCCCACCCCATCGCGGATCATGACGCGGCGGATGCGCTCCGGCTCCGGGCAGCTCACGGCGATTACCTGGTCGAAGCGTTTCCACCCATCGTTCTCGGCCATCAGCGCGGCTTCCATGAGCGCGTAAGGGGCCCGCTGCTTGCGGCACCAATCATCGAACGCCTTGCGCACGGCGGGGTGCACGATGCCATTCACCGCCAAGCGCGCCTCCTCATCGCTGAAGATGATGGATGCGAGCGCGGCCCGGTTGAGCCGGCCATCGCGGTAAATGGCTTCGCCGAAGCGGGCCACCAGCGCGGCCTTCACCCCGGCATCGGACTCCATGAGCGCCTTGGCTGCATCATCGGCACGGAACACGGGCACGCCGAGCACCTCGAACACGCGCGCCACGGTGCTCTTGCCGCTGCCGATGCCGCCGGTGAGGCCGATCCTGAGCATGCTTGCTGATTCCGGTTGCGGCTGGATCCGTGTCGAAGGGCGCGGTCTCAGGGAATTAGAACCGCTGCTCACCAACCTCCCACCAGTTGCGGATCAACCCGCAGCGGCTAGCCCTTTGCGGTGGCTTCGCTCAGCTGCTGCGTGCTGTCCATGGCGATGGCCGTCTTCTCGAAGCGCAGCTTCACGTTGTTGTCCACCTCCAGCAGGATGGTGGTATCGGCCACCTCCGCCACGCGGCCATGGATGCCGCCGATGGTGACCACGCGGGCGCCCTTCTGCAGCGATTCGCGGAACTTCTTGGCGTCCTTCGCCTTCTTCTGCTGCGGGCGGATCATGAAGAAGTAGAAGACCACGAGGAGCAGGCCCATCATGATCCAGAAGCTGGCGGGGTTCTGGCCTTCGGGGCCTGCGGCTTGGAGAAGCAGTGAGAGCGTCATGTTCGTATGCTAGGGTTCTGGTTGCGAATCGGGGCCGATGACCTCGCCGGTGAGGGTGAGCACGGCGCTGGGCGGGTAGGCGTTGCTCACGACCGTCACACTCTTGTGCTGACGGCCGGTGCGCCCATTGCTGTCGAAGGTGACATCCACATGGCCGGTGCCGCCCGGAGGGATGGGGTCGCGCGGCCAGTCCTTGCCCACCGTGCAGCCGCAGGTGCTGGTGACGGCGCTGAGCACGAGCGGGCTGCCGCCGGAGTTCTTGAAGGTGAAGCGCTGCTGCACCTGCGCGCCCTCGGCGATGCGCCCCATGTCGATCTCGGTGGCATCGAAGGTGATGGCGGGCATGTCCTTCGCATCGAGCTTCTCATGGCCCGATGCCGGGAAATGCAGGTCGCCCGTGGTGATCTCGTTCTCGCGATGGTCGGTGAGCATGCAGCCGCTGAGCATGAGCGGCGCGGCCCAGGCCCATGCCGGCGTGGCGGCGTTCATGGCGATGCTCTGGCTAAGGGGACGCATGGCTTCAGCTTTCGAGCAGGCCCCGGCCCACCTTGCGGATGCGCCCATCGGCCTTCATCTCGGCGAAGAGCTTGTCGAGCACGCCGTTCACGAAGTTCTTGCTCTTGGGCGTGCTGTAGGCCTTGGCGATCTCGATGTACTCGTTCAGCGTCACCTTCACGGGTATCTGATCGAAGGCGCGCGCCTCGGTGAGGGCCATCTTCATCAGGATCATGTCGCTGGTGGCGATGCGCTCAGCATCCCAATTGCTGGCCTTGGCGGCGATGAGGGCCTCGTGCTCCGCATCCTGCGCGATGCACAAGCGGAAGAGCTCGGTCACGAAGGCGCGCTCCTCCACGGGGTCGTTGGTGAGCGCATCCAGCAACTGGTCGCCATTGTCGCCCTCGCGCCATTGCTCCAGGGCACGCTTCACCATGCCGGCGGCGATGTCGAGGTCCTCCATCCAATAGATGCTTCGGCCCTCGAACACGTCCTGCAGCGCCTCGCTGTTGGCGATGCGCTCGCTGAAGAGGTGCACGGCGAAGGCGCGGTGCTTGGAGAAGCTGGGTGCGGCTTCGGCCATGTAGGCCTTGAACTCGTCGGTCTCTTCCAGTTGGCGCAGCATGCCCGTGAACACCTCCAGGCTGCCCACCCAACTGAGGCGGCGCCTGTCGCATTCGGCGCGCAGGCGCTCGCTCTCGGCAATGGCCTTCACGATCGGATTGTCCACGAACCGGCGGCTCGGGTTCAGGTCCTCGGGGGTGGGCAGGTGCTTCTTCTTGCGCTCCTCCATCCGCAATTCGGCGGCGTGGCGCAGCTCACCGAACACGAGCAGCAGCTGCAGGAAATGGTCGTGCACGCGGGCGATGCCCTGGATGAGCTCCTTCTCCAGGCCCGCGGTGCTGGTGTGCTCGCCCTGCCCGTAGGCATAGAGCGCCTGATAGACCTTGATGCGGAGGTAACGCCGGTTGAGCATGGGGTTCAGAAGCGGAGACCCGCTTCGCGGATGCTGGTGATGCGGTGCTCCGCGGCCTGGTTGGC
Source organism: uncultured Chryseobacterium sp. (assembly GCA_964548485.1). Classification (GTDB taxonomy): domain Bacteria; phylum Bacteroidota; class Bacteroidia; order Flavobacteriales_F; family PHOS-HE28; genus PHOS-HE28. Next base: position 4,323 of record CAZJTB010000223.1, read on the forward strand.
GGCGAGATAGGTGGGGATATCCAGGTCCGCGCTGGCCTTGAAGATGCGCAGGGCGGTGTCGTAGATGGCTTCGGTCTGGCCCAAAGCAGCCTTGCGGTTGTAGCCTTTGCGCTCCCAGGCGCAGTTGATGATGCCGCCGGCGTTCACCAGGAAGTCGGGGGCATAGAGGATGCCCTTCTTCATCACCGCTTTGCCGTGCAGCGCCTCATCGGCCAGCTGGTTGTTCGCGGCGCCGCAGATCACGCTGCAGTTGAGGCGCTTCAGCGTTTCGTCGTTCACCGTGGCGCCCAGCGCGCATGGCGCATAGATGTCCATGTCCTGGTCGTAGATGGCATCGGGCTTCACCACGGTGATGGCGGGATGCTCGGCCTTGATGGCGGCCAGCTTGTCGTCGTGGATGTCGGTGAGGAAGACCTGCGCGCCCTCCTGCACCAGATGCCCCACGAGGTAGCGGCCCACATTGCCCGCGCCCTGGATGGCCACCTTGCGGTTGCTGAGGCTGTCGCTGCCGTAGGCCTGCTTGGCAGCGGCCTTCATGCCGCAGTAAACGCCGTAGGCCGTAACGGGGCTGGGGTCGCCGCTGCCGCCCATCTCTTCGGGCAGTCCGGCTACGTTCTTCGTCTCTTTCAGGATGTTCACCATCTCGGTGGTGCTCATGCCCACATCCTCGGCGGTGATGTAGCGGCCGTTGAGGCTGTCCACGAACTGGCCGAAGCGGCGGAACATGGCCTCGGTCTTCTGGGTGCGGGCATCGCCGATGATCACGGCCTTGCCGCCGCCGAGGTCGAGGCCCGCGAGGGCGCTCTTGTAGGTCATGCCCCGG
>CAZJTB010000224.1:0-5138 GCA_964548485.1 uncultured Chryseobacterium sp.
TGATGCGCGATGCCAAGATCACCCAGATCTACGAGGGCACCAGCGAGGTGCAGCGGATCGTGATCAGCCGCGGCATCCTCAAGGGCTGAGCGGACGGCGAGCGGGTGTCACCGGGCGATTGTTGAAAGGGCTTCGTCGCCATGGGCGGCCCATGGGCATGGCGCCTTCTATCTTTGGCCATCGCGCATGGATTCCATCCTTCCGTACGTTCCCGTAAGCCTTATCGCATGCTTTCACGATCGCCCCTAGCGGCGGGCGCCGCCCTTTGCCTCCTGCTGAGCGCCTGCGTGGGCAGCCGCACGGTGAACTACCTGAACGACCCCTCGCTGGTGGCCGGCGCCAGCAAGCTGTTCGAGAACCAGAAGTTCGAGTACCGCCTGCAGGTGAACGACGTGCTGAGCATTCGGGTGCTGGGCCTCGACGACCAATCGAACCGGTACTTCAACATCGATGCGGACAATGCGGGCCTGATGTTCAGCGATGCGGCCCTGTATGTGAATGGCTTCTCGATCGACAAGGCCGGCATGGTGCAGCTGCCACAGGTGGGCAAGGTGAAGCTCCAAGGGCTTACCGTGGGCGAGGCGCAAGAGCTGGTGCAGCGCAAGATCAACGATTACTTCACCAACGCGACGGTGATCATGAAGATGGTGAACTGGCGCGTGAGCGTCCTGGGCAACGTGTCGCGCCCCGGCACGTACATGGTGTACAACAACCAGATCACCATGCTTGACGCCCTGGCGCTCGCCGGCGGGCCCAACGAGTACGCCGACAAGAGCCATGTGACGCTGATGCGCCAGAGCGACCGCGGCGTGCAGGCCCTCTACGTGGACCTGAGCACCACGAACGTGCTGCGCTCGGAGTACTACTACCTGCTGCCCAACGACGTGGTGTACGTGCCCGCCCTCCGCGCGCGGCCGGGCCGGATGAACCTCGAGATCCTCTCCGTGATCCTGGCCACGCTGAGCACGGCCGCCGTGGTGTTCACGGTGGTGAAGAACAATACCCAGTAGCATGGCCACGCAACCCGCTGCCGACATCATCGACCTGCGCGTCCTCGTCCGCAAGCTGCTGCGGCGGTGGTGGTGGTTCGCCATCAGCTGCGGGATCGCCGGAGCCATCGGCGTGGCCTACCTGAAGGTGACTCCCAAGACCTTCCAGGTGCAGGCCACCATGCTCATGGGCGAGGGCGACCGCACGGGCTTCGGCCGGAAGGAGGATTTCCTCAAGGGCATGTCGCTGGTGCGGGGCAGTTCCCAGCTGGAGGATGACATCGCCGTGATGACCTCGCGCACGAACATCCTCAAGACCCTCCGCCGGCTCGATTTCACGGTGACCTACCATGAGAAGGCGCGTTTCATCACCAAGGAGCGCTATGACTACCCGCCGTTCCGCGTGCACCTCGACTCCTCATCGCTCCAGATCGTGGGGGTGCCCATCTATGTGCGCGTGAACACGGCCGACAGCACCTACACGGTGAGCGCCCAGGGCCGGAACGTGCAGCTGTACAACCTGCAGACCCAGGAGGTGATGGACGAGTTCGTTGCGGAGTACAACCTGAACAGGACCGTGCGCATGGGGGAGCCCTTCAGCGCCGATCACCTGGGCTTCCGCATCGATTTCCCCGAGGACCGCACCTACAGTCCCGGATCGGAGTACTTCTTCCGCATCCATAGTCTCGACCAGCAGCTCATGAATTACGGCTCACGCCTCATGGTGGAGTCGGCCGACAGCAAGGGCCACATCGTGAAGCTGACCATGACAGGCAGCTCGCCGCGCAAGGAGATCGCCTTCATCAACAAGCTGATGGAGACCTTCATCGAAGGGGCCTTGTACAAGCAGCAGCAGAAGGGCCGGAAGACCATCGACTTCATCGATGACCTCATCGGCAGCGCCTCCGATTCGCTGCGCCGGGCCGAGCAGCGCCTGGAGCAGGAGCGGGTTGGCGTGGGCACGCTCGATCCGCTGGGCAGCTCGAGCCTGCTGTTCCAGGAGCGCAGCAAGCTGGAGGATGAGCGCGGCCGCATCGAGAGCCGCATCGCCTATTGCAGCTCCATGATCCAGCGCCTGCGCTCGAGCGATGACATCCGGAATTTCCCTCCGCCTACCGGATTCGACGAGCCCGCGCTGAACAGCCTGATCATCGACATCTCCCGGATCAACGCGGAGATCGATGCCGAGAGCGTGAATGCGGGGGTGAAGAACAGCCCGGCATTCCTCGCCAAGCAGCGCAAGCGCAAGAACCTGCTGGGGCAGCTGGAGCAGCTCGCCGAGAGCGTGCTGGAGCGCGCCCAGTCCGACCTGGCCCGCACCCGGTCGCGCATATCCGAGATCGCCTACCAGCTGGGGCAGAAGCCCAAGGCCGACCGCATCATCAGCCAGGCAGACCGCGAGGCCGAGCTGCGCGGCGGCGTGTACACCTACCTGATGGAGAAGAAGGCCGAGGCCGGCATCGCCATCGCCAGCGACGAGGTGGACAAGAGCATCATCGATGACGCGCGCGTGGTGGGGGGCGGCGCGATCGGGCCCAGCAAGAAGGTGGTGCTGGGCGGCGCGCTGGCCATCGGGCTGCTGCTGCCCTTGCTGCTGCTCCTGGGCCGCGACTTCTTCAACGACCGCATCGCCGACCTCGAGGAGCTCCGCCGGGCCACCAGGCTCCCGGTGCTCGCCATCATCCCCGCCAGCAAGCGCAAGCGCGTCGTGCCCGACGAGCCCAAGAGCATGCTCGCCGAATCGTTCCGCACGGCGCGCGTGAACCTGCAGTACCTCAATGCCCAGGTGGCGCGTCAGGTGATCGGCCTTACCTCGGGCACCAGCGGCGAGGGCAAGACCTTCTGCGCCATCAACCTGGCCTCCGTCATGGCCCTCTCGGGCCGGCGGGTGCTGCTGATCGATGCCGATATGCGGCGCCCGGCGGTAGCGCGCGAGCTGGGCATCCAGGAAAGCCCGGGCTTAAGCACCTGGCTCATCGGCGAGGCCTCCGAGCACGACATCATCCGGAAGACCGATGTGCCCGGGCTCGACGCGATCGGTGCCGGCCCCATCCCTCCGAATCCGGCCGAGCTGGCCGAGAGCCCGCGCCTGGCCGAGCTGATGGCGGCCATGCGCAGCCGCTACGATCACATCATCGTGGATGCCTCGCCCATCGGCCTGGTGAGCGAGTTCGTGGTCCTCATGGGCCACCTGGACATCGCGCTGTACGTGGTGCGCGAGGGCTTCACGAAGCGCTCATCGCTGCGGGCCATCAACGAGCTGGCGGCCACCGGCAAGGCCGGCCGCGTTGACATCCTGCTCAACGACATGAAGGCCGAGAAGGCCGATGGTTACGGCTACTACACCAAATAGCCGCCATCCGGGATGATCCGGTCCGATGGCTCCCGGAAAGCGCTGCGCAGCGTTTCCTGGCTCTTCGTGGAGCGCTCCATCCGACTGGGCCTGGTGCTGCTCACCGGCGTGCTCATGGCCCGCTCGCTCGGTGATGTGGTGTTCGGCCACCTCAATTACGCCGTGGGCTTCGTGGGGCTCTTCTTCGCGCTCGGCGCCATGGGCATCGACGACATCCTGGTGCGCGACCTGGTGCGGCGCCCCGAGCAGCGCGACGCCCTCTTGGGCACTGCGGCCGCCATTAAGCTCGGCGGCGCCGCCGCGCTGGTGGCGCTGGCCGTGGGCGGGTCGCTCATCAAGGGCATGGATGGCGCCCTGGTAGTCCTCATCACCATCATCGCCAGCGCCGAGCTGCTGCGGCCCTTCGGCGTGGTGGAGCATTGGTTCATGGCGCAGGTGAAGGCCGCCGCCGCCGTGCGCGTGCAGATGGCCCAGCTGCTGATCAGCACCGCGTTCAAGCTCACGCTGGTCTGGCTCATCGAATCGGGTCGTCTGGCCCCGGACCGGGCCCTGCCCTGGTTCGCATGGGCCTATGTGCTGGAGAGCATCTCGCTCACGGTGGGCTACCTCATCATCTACCGCATCGCGGGTGGCCGCTGGCGCGATTGGCGGGTGAGCGCGCCGCTGGCAAGGCATCTCCTGAGCGAGTCGTGGCCCATGCTCGTGTACGGCATGGCGCTCTTCGTGCAGGCGCGCATCGACCAGGTGATGATCAAGGACATCCTCTCGCGCCAGGTGGGCGAGGAGGAGGCCTTCGCCGAGGTGGGTCAGTACTCCGTGGCGCTGCGCATGATCGAGGCCATGGGCTTCATTCCCGTCATCATCCAGAAGACGCTCGCTCCGGCCATCACCAAGGCGAAGGCCGCCGGGCACGCGCTCTACACCGACCGGCTGCTGAACCTCTACCGCCTCATGTTCCTGCTGTTCCTGGCCACCTCCATACCGCTCTATTTCCTCGCGAAGCCCATCATCGTGCTGCTCTTCGGGGCTGAGTTCGAGCCGGCGGGCGTGCTGCTCTCCTTGTTCGCCATCCGGCTCTTCTTCACCAACATGGGCACCGGCAAGAGCAGCTTCATCACCAACGAGAGCCTCTTCCGCTATTCACTGTTCACCGCGCTGGTGGGTGTCACGCTCAACGTGGGCATCAACTGGCTGCTCATCCCCGACCTGCGCAGCATCGGAGCCATCTGGGCCACCATCATCTCCTTCCTCGTGAGCATCTTCGTGCTCGACCTGCTGTTCAAGCGCACCCGCGAGAACCTCCGCCTCATGGTCCTCGGCATCCTCACCTTCTGGCGCTTCCACCGAGCCGCATGACCACCGCATCGAAGCACCTGGTGCCGCTGAAGCCGGCGCTCTTCGCCGAGCGGCAATGCCCGCGCTGCGCCTCGGGCCAACTGGAGGCCAAGCGCCTGGTGGTGCCCGGCATCCATGCCTTGGGCGAGTATGCCTGCCGCTCCTGCGGCTATGCCTTCTACCATGATCTTCCCGTGGGCTTCGCCGTGGATCACGACGTGGCCATTGGCAAGGACGATGGCGTGCTGCACGACCCCAAGGGCGTGGAGGAATGGGTGAAGGGGCCGCTCTTCGAATCCTACAGGGATCCGATCGATGCCGAGGTGGCCATCGAGCGCCGCGTGCTGCGCCCCGCCAAGCGCGTGGTGGTGCTGAACACGCTTGATTCGCTCTACGGCCATGTGCTGCTGAAGCTGTGGAACGCCCAGTACTACCTCGATGCCCATCCCGATCTGGGCCTC
>CAZJTB010000225.1:0-5099 GCA_964548485.1 uncultured Chryseobacterium sp.
GGGGTGAAGGAGCTCATCCTCATCGCGCAGGACCTTACCTACTACGGGCTGGACCTTTACAAGAAGCGTAACCTCAGTGAGCTTCTCGCCCGCCTCAGCGATGTGGAGGGCATCGACTGGATCCGTCTGCACTACGCCTTCCCATCGGGCTTCCCCATGGACATCCTGGACGTGATGCGCGAGCGGAGCAACATCTGCAACTACCTGGACATGCCGCTGCAGCACGGCAGCACCCGCATGCTCACCCGCATGCGCCGGGGCATCACGCAGGAGAAGACCGAGGCGCTGGTGAACACCATCCGCGACAAGGTGCCCGGCATCGCCATACGCACCACGCTCATCGCCGGCTTCCCCGGCGAGACCGACGCCGACCACGAGGACAACCTGCGGTGGATCGAGCGCATGCGCTTCGACCGCCTGGGCGCCTTCACCTACAGCCACGAGGAGCAGACCCATGCCTTCACCATGGACGACGACGTGCCCGCCGAAGTGAAGGCGCAGCGCGCCCAGGAGATCATGGAGCTGCAAGGGGGCATCAGCCTCGAGCTGAACCAGGCCAAGGTGGGCCAGGTGTTCAAGGTGCTCGTGGACAAGGCCGAGGGCGGCTACTACATCGCCCGCACCGAGTTCGATTCACCCGAGGTGGACAACGAGGTGCTGATCCCGACCTCAAGTGGCCACTTACGCATCGGCGATTTCGCGGAGGTGCGGATCAACGAGGCGAACGAGCATGACCTGCGGGCAGAGCTGACCTAGCGGTTGATGCATACGCGTGCTTGCCCGCTCTGCCAGCGCAGCATGTACAGCCCGCTGGCACCATCCATGGTCACTTGCTCGCGCTCCGCGCCTTGCGGCATCAGCCATTGGCGCACCACACGGCCGCTGGCATCGAGCAGCTCGAAGGCCTCATCGCTCTCCGCTGCGCTGCGCGCGATGGTGAATGCGCCGTTGTTCGGGTTGGGGTACACGAGCACGACTGCTCCCGATGCGTCGATCATCACCGGCACCACTTGGCTCAGGGTGCTGCTGCCATCGAAATCGGTCTGGCGCAAGCGGTAGTAGCTGAGGCCGGTGAATGGGTCACGGTCCACGAACGTGTAATCACGCGGCGCATGTCTCGTGCCTGCGCCATCCACCTCGCCGACAGAATGAAAGTCGAGGCCATCGCGGCTGCGCTCCACGGTGAAGAAGTCGTTGTTCAGCTCGGTGGCCGTGGTCCAGGTGCAGCGCACTTCGCGTTGCGGCGTGGTCTTGGCATCGAAGGCGATCAATTCAATGGGCAGCGGCGAGTTGTCGTAGGCCAGGGCCCAGATGTGCTCATTGGTGGGCGCGAAGCCATCGGTGAAGAGCACATTGGGCACCAGCACTTCGCGCGTGGCCGGATTGCTCTGGCCGGGAAGGGGCGGGTATTGCCAGGTGCCGCCGCTCTCGAGCCAGCGCTGCGCGCGGCAATTGCCGGGGCCGAATTGCGGGTCCTCGGCGGGCGCGAAGCTCAAGCGCAGGGTGCCGGTGAAGCTGCCGTTGGGAAGGTCCACCAGCCAGAAGCGATTCGCCGTGTTCGGGCTGTTGTCGAGCGCGATGGCCCCGGCCATGTTGGTGACCTGCTGGTTCGCGGTGATCGGGAAGGCTGTGTTATTCGGCGCGCTCCTGTAGGTGGCCACGCTCAGCAAGGTGCCATCGGGGTAAGGTGCCGCAGGCGTGAACGCGAATGGTATCGCTGGACCGAGCGGCTCGCCGAACAGCACGCGATGCTCACTCACATCATTGCCCAAGGCCCATTGGAAGCGGCTTTGCAGGCTTTCGCTCGCCACCCAGCCGCCGGTGTGCGTCACAGCTGAGCCCAGCGGATTGAAGACCGTGAAGGTCCTTCCTTCCAACGAGAGCAGCGCGCCGATCTGCACGGTGCCATCCGCCTGGCCGGGCAGGCCCACCACGGCATCCTGCAGCAGTTGTTTGTTGCCGCCGGTGATGATGAGCCTGCGGAAATCGGTGACGCTGCTGCCGCCGATGCTCTGGATGCCGCCGTAGAGCCGCACGTTTCCATTGCTCGCTGGCGTGAAGCCCGTGCCGCCGCTGTTGTTGGTCCAGTTGCCCTGAACGCGCAAGTCGCCTTGGTTGGTGATGGTGGAAGCGGCATTGAGCATCACAGCTCCTTCCACAGTTACTTCCGTGCCTCCGGTGAAGGTGATGCTCGCATTCGTGGCTGTGAGCAATTGGCCCAAGCCCGTGAGCTGCATGAGCAGCACGGCGAAGGCGGCCAGCAGCGCGCCAAGAAAGCGTTCAGCCTTCACGGGTGATGTTCGGCTCGCGCTCGCCATCAGTTATTCGCGAAGCTGGTCAGGAGCCATTTCGTCCCATTCCAGATGAAGGTGATCGTGTCCTCATTCAATAGCTCCCTGGAGCCGCCGCAATTCATGTTGGCGCCATCGGCGAATGTGAGGCCACTGGTTCCTGTGGCAGTGCATTCCACGATCAGGATCTGGCCAGGGGTCAGTCCGTTTCCGAGCACGACGACGCGGTTGAGCGGTGTGTTGTTCGATCCCATGCGCACGTATGTCCGATCATCGGGTGCGTAGTTGAACGGGTTGGCGTTCGCGGTTGCCGCTACCGGGCTCGCCGATATTCCCCCGTTCACGTGCAGCCGGGTTGCAGGCGCTGCGGTCCCGATGCCGACTTCACCGGTGCCCACCACGCGGACGCGCTCTACGTTGTTGGTGCGCAGCACGAGCGGTTGGTTGTCGGTGGTCCCCAAAAAGCTGGTTCCCGGAATGGTGCCGGCATTGCCGGTCAAGTTCCAGCCGCCCAGGCTGCCCGCGGTGATGGCCTGCCACGATGCAGTGCCATTCGCATCGCTCACCAGGATGCGGCCAGCGGCTTGCGTGCCATCGGCGATGCGGATGTTGCCTTGCACATGCAGGCGCGCAGCAGCCACTCCGGTGTTGATGCCGATGTTCCCGTTGGGGTCGATGCGGAATCGCTCACCGCCGCCATTGGCGATCACGATCGCGCGCCCTGTGGAGTTGTGGCCCATGCGCAGCTCCTGGTCGTTCAGCTCCCAGAAAGCCGTGTACCCGCTGGTGCTGTTCGCGCGGAACTCGAACTGGCCATTGGTGTGGTTGAAGCGCACGCGGCCCGTGGGCACGTTTACGTCCATGCCGTTCGTGTTTCCGCCCACGGCATTGGTGCTGCCGTATAGCGAAATGGCCGCGCCGTTCACGCTGCTGCCGCTCTCTGGGCCGAGGAACATGTAGTCCGTGGTGCTGCGGTAGAGCAGGGCCGCATTGGTGGCGCTGAAGCCACTGTGGAACAAGCTGCGTCCGCCGACTTCCAAGCGCTGGCTCGGTGTCGAGACGCCGATGCCCGTGTTACCATTCTTCAGGATCACGAGCGCATCGGAGCGCTCGGCGGGATCCACTACGTTATTGCTGTTGGCATCGATCGAGTTGCCCACGACGAGCAAGCGGTCCGATGCGTTCGCCGTGCTCCATTGCGTGGCTCCGTTCACGCTGGGCGTATAGGTGGTGGCCCCGATTCCCAGCACGGTTTCGCCGTATGACGGAGCGGTATTGTTCGCTCCCATGGCCGTGGCCCTGTCGCCCGAGGCCGTCGTGATGAAACCCAGCGCGCTGGCCATGGCCCCGCTCGCTGTGGTGATCTGGCCGCTGGCGAACGACGATTGCCCGCTGGCGTTGTTGCCATTGCCGGCAGCGAAGGCCGCTGTGCCGCTTGCGGCGGTGTTGAAGCCGAAGGCGCTGGTATACATGCCGGATGCCGTGGTGTTCAGGTTGGCACCGAAGGAATAGTCGCCGATGTTCGCGGGATCCCACATGGCGCCTCCAACCGCTCCTGCCCTGAACGCCGCGCGCTGCGGATTGAAGAACATGCGGATGCCCGCTCCCGAGACCTCAGCAGCGTGGCTCCGGTGACCAGCAAGCCGGCGTTGCCCGATATGCGCACAGCACCGGCATCGGCCGTGATGATCCTACCCGCGCCTGCACCGCCGAAATCATACGCTTGATCCAGTGTGCCACTAGCCGTGGTGCCCGGAGCTGCCCAACTGGCTGTGCCATTCGCATCGCTCACCATCACCCGCCCGGCCGCCTGGTTCCCATCCACCATGCGGATGCTGCCCACCACATGCAGGCGGTCCAGCGCGTTCAGCGTGCCCAGGCCCACGTTGCCGTTGGGCTTGATTCGCAGGATATCGCCTGCCACCGTGCTGAAGTTCGCGGCGTTCGCTATGCCGAAATCGCCGTTCGCGGCCATGCCCAACGAGATCAGGTTCGCGTTCGCGCTGTTCTGGAAGGTGATGTTGGTGGATGAGGCTGCTTGGGCCACTTCGAGCCGAAGCGTGGGATTGATGTTGGCGGAAGGTGGAGCGAAGCGCACGTGCAGCTGAGCAGCCGGCAGCGAGGGCCCGATGCCCACAGCCCCGTTCTTGAGGATGACCAAGGCATCGGCACGGGCCGCAGCGCTGGTGCCGTTGCCCACGCTGAACAAGCGGTCAAAGGTGTTCCATGCGGAGGCGCTGATCGGTGTGTAGGCTGTATTGTACTGCCCGAGAACGGTTTCACTGAACGACGGAGCACTGACCTCCCATCCGATGGCATTCGCCATGTTGCCTGTAGCGCTGGTCAGATGGCCCCAGGCGGTCGAACCGGCCCCAGTGGCTGTGGCGCCGAAGCCCCAGGCTGTAGCGCCGTACCCTGATGCGTTGGTGCTGACGCCCCAAGCGGTGCTATTCACGCCTGATGAGATCGTGGGGGTGCTGTTCGTGCCCCAGGCCATCGCACCGAAGCCGTTTGCCTGGGCGTTCCCGAAGGCGACTGAATGGTGGCCCACGTTCACATCGTCCCAGAACGCGCCCATGGCGGTCCCGGCGCGGAATGCCGCCTTGCGTGGATTCCACACCATGCGAACACCAGGCCCGGTAGGCGCCAACGCTCCAGCGTTCAGCGTGCCCGTCGAAACCAAACCATCCGTGCCCGCTATGGTTACCGCACCGGCATCCGCGGTGATCGTTCGGCCTGCACCCGGCCCCCCGAAGTCATAGGCCTGGTCCAGCGTGCCGCCGCCCACCAGCGGCACCCACGCGAGCC
>CAZJTB010000226.1:0-5066 GCA_964548485.1 uncultured Chryseobacterium sp.
CCTCGGAGCTCATCATCAGCCCGCGCATGTCCGAGGTGCTGGCCGAGCTGAAGGGGCGCTACGACGTGGTGCTGCTGGACAATCCCCCCGTGGGCCTGGTGACCGACGGCCTGCCCATGGTGCAGCTGGCCGACTATCCGATCTACATCTTCCGAAGCGACTACAGCAAGAAGCAGTTCGTGCAGAACGTGGACCGCCTGATCAACGAGAACAGCATCAAGCGCCTCACCTGCATCCTCAACGGCGTGGACATCGACCGCAATAAGTACGGCTACAATTACGGCTATGGCTATGGCTATGGCTACGGCTATGGCTACGGCTCGGGCTACAACGGCGGCTACTACGAAGAGCGGCCCGCGAAGCCCAAAGGCGGCCTGTTCAGGCGCATCTTCGGCAGCGCATGACCGACATCGAGCGATTCCCGATCGAGGGGCCCCTGCTGCTGAAGCCGCGGGTCTTCCGCGATGAGCGCGGGCGCTTCCAGGAGACCTGGAGCCAGGCCGCCTTCGATGCCGTTGCAGGTCCCACGCGCTTCGTGCAGGACAATGAGAGCATCAGCCGCAAGGGCGTGCTGCGCGGGCTTCACCTGCAATTGGAGCCACACGCCCAGGGCAAGCTCGTGCGCGTGGCGCGCGGATCGGCCATCGACGTATGCGTTGACGCACGGCCAGGCAGCCCCACATACGGGCAGCACGTGAAGGTGCGGCTTGATGCCGAGGAAAGCCATTCCTTCTGGATCCCGGCGGGCTTCGCGCACGGATTCGCGGCCCTGGAGGAAGGCACCATCTTCCAATACAAGTGCACCGCCCCCTACCATCCCGCGGCGGAGCGCACCATCCTGTGGAACGACCCCGCGCTGGGCATCGATTGGGGCATCGAGGAACCCATTGTGAACGCGAAGGACCGGCTGGGCATCCCCTTCGCCGGCCCCTGGCGCCAAACGCTCCCCTGATCCATGAGCTACTCGGGCACCCAGCTGTTCCTCATCTACTCCGGACTCTTCTTCGCCGCGCTGGTTTTCAGCCTGCTCATCAACTCGCTGTTCATGCGCTTCGCACGCACGCTGGGCATCCGCGAGAAGGATCAGATGCTCGTGCGCTGGAGCAGCAGCTCGAAGCCCGCCTTCGGCGGCATCGGCTTCTTCATCGTGTTCCTTACCTGCTTCACCCTGCACGGCGTGCTCTTCCCCGCCGAGATGGGCGAGGCCTTCCGGCCGGAGCTGCTGGGGCTGCTGGCCGCAACGGCGCTGGGCTTCCTCATGGGCCTGGCCGACGACGCCTACAACACCAGGCCCCTGCTCAAATTCCTGGTGCAGCTCGCCTGCGGGTTCATCCTCATCGCCAGCGGCACCTGCATCGACCTCTTCGAGGCGCGCTGGGCCAACATCGCGCTCACCCTGCTGTGGGTGGTGGGCATGATGAACTCGATCAACATGCTGGACAACATGGATGCCATTGCCACGGTGGCCTCCATCGGCATCCTCGCGTCGGCCACCATCGTGATGCTCGCCACCGGCCCGCTCGATCCCGCCTGCATGGTGCTCCTGGTAGGCACCATGGCGGCCCTCAGCGGCTTCCTCTTCTTCAACTGGAATCCCTCGCGCATGTACATGGGCGATACCGGCAGCCAGTTCCTCGGGGTGCTCATCGCATTCGTGGGCATCCGCTTCTTCTGGAACGCCGCTTCGCCCGCCGGCGAATGGGAGCCTGCCCGCCAGGTGCTGGCGCCCATCATCGTGTTCCTGCTCCCCATCTGCGACACCACCACGGTCTCCATCAACCGCCTGCTGCGCGGCAAGAGCCCGTTCGTGGGCGGCCGCGACCACACCACGCACCACCTCAGCTACCTGGGCCTCAGCGATGGGCAGGTGGCGCTCACCTTCATCGGGCTCAGCCTGCTCAACTGCTTCCTGGCCTTCTCCATCTTCCGCTTCATCCCCGTCTGGGAGAACCAGCACACCGCGATCTTCGTTTCATACGCGCTGGTCGTATTCGGCACGCTTTTCACGATCACCCGCCGCACCAAGCCCGCCGCATGAAGCACTTCGGCTCACTGCCCGCCCTCTTGCTGCGCGCATCGGCATGGCTCGCGCTCATGCTCGGTGGCGCGGTCGGCGCCAACCTGCTCATCTTCTCGGCCAGCAGCGAGGGCACGGACCTGGACCACCTGCAGCGGTTCAACGACAACTACAAGGTCTTCTCGCTCACCCTGCCCAACGAGCTCGCGTTCTGCGGCGAGCCCGTGCCCATGGACCGGATCGACGTGCGTGAGCGGCTGGACCGGGAGCTGCTCGTGAACACCTACTGGCAGAGCAACACCCTGCTCGCCCACAAGCGCGCCAACCGCTGGTTCCCCTTGATCGAGGAGGTGCTGCGGAGCGAGGGCGTGCCCGAGGACATGAAGTACCTGGCCCTGGTGGAGAGCAACTTCGCCAACGCGGTTTCGCCCATGGGCGCCGCCGGTTACTGGCAATTCATGAAGGAGACCGCGGGCAACTACGGCCTGGAGGTGAATGGCGAGGTGGACGAGCGCTACCACGTGGAGAAGAGCACCCGGGCCGCCTGCAAGTACCTGAAGGGAGCTTATGCCAAGTACGGCAGCTGGGCCCTGGCAGCGGCGGCCTACAACCTGGGGCCCGGCGGGGTGGACAAGCAGCTGGGCCGCCAGAAGAAGGAGAACTACTTCGACCTGCTGCTGCCGGAAGAGACCAGCCGGTACGTGTTCCGCATCCTCGCCATGAAGGAGATCATCCGCGAGCCGGAGCGCTATGGCTTCCACCTGCGCAAGCGCGACCTGTACCCGCCCTACAAGACGCGCCGCCTGGAGGTGAAGGGCCCCATCGAGGACATCGCCGCATTCGCCCAGCGCCAGGGCACGGACTACAAGACCGTGAAGCTGCTGAACCCCTGGCTGCGCGATACCAAGCTCACCAACAAGGAAGGCCGCAGCTACGCCATCCTGCTGCCAGCCGAGGGCTTCCACGACGCCTTGGGCGAATAGCCCAGGCGCCCGCCCTCCACCGTCGGAACAAGGCCGCTCCGCAGCGACCTTTGCGCCCCCGCTGGAAACGGGCGCCCCGTGAAGAAGGAAAAGGCCACCAACGGCACAGCCGAGCCGCATGCCGAAGAGCACATCGAAGTGCTCGGGGCGCGCGTGCACAACCTGAAGGACATCGATGTGCGCATACCACGCGACCAACTGGTGGTGATCACCGGTCTGAGCGGCAGCGGCAAAAGCTCATTGGCCTTCGACACCATCCACGCCGAGGGGCAACGCCGCTACATCGAGACCTTCAACGCCTACGCGCGTCAGTTCCTGGGCGGCATCGAGCGGCCCGATGTGGACCTGATCACCGGCCTGAGCCCCGTGATCGCCATCGAGCAGAAGACCATCAGCCGCAACCCGCGCAGCACCGTGGGCACGGTGACGGAGATCTACGACCTGCTGCGCCTGCTGTACGCGCGCGCGGCCGACGCCTTCTCCCATGCCACAGGCGAGCCCATGGTGCGCTACACCGACCAGCAGATCATCCAGCTGGTTACAGAGTCCTACTCCGGAAAGGAGGTGCTGGTGCTCGCGCCGCTCGTGCGCGGCCGAAAAGGGCACTACCGCGAGCTGTTCGAGCAGCTGCTCCGGCAGGGCTTCCTGCGCGCGCGCGCCGATGGCGAGGTGATCGACCTCACCTCCAGGCCACGCCTCGACCGATACAAGGTGCACGACATCGAATTGGTGGTGGATCGCATCAAGGTGAGCGAGGGGAGCGCCAAGCGATTGGCCGAAACCATCCTCACCGCCATGAAGTACGGCAAGGGCAGCCTGATGGTGGTGGAGGCCAAGGGCGATCATGCGCCGCGCTTCCTGAGCCGCCACCTCATGTGCCCCACCACCGGCATCGCCTACGAGGAGCCGGAGCCGAACCTCTTCAGCTTCAACAGCCCCTATGGCGCATGCCCGCGCTGCAGCGGCCTGGGGCTGGTGACCGAGGTGGCGCTGGACCGCATCGTGCCGGACCGGAAGAAGAGCATCCGCAAGGGCGCCATCGTCCCCATCGGCAGCGCGAAGAGCTCCTGGGTGTTCAAGCAGATCGAAGCCGTGCTGGAATCGTTCGGGCACAACCTCGACACCCCGGTGGAGGAGATGGACGATGCCGTGCTGGCCGCCCTGCTCAACGGCATGGACGAGCCCCTGCGCGTGAGCAGCAGCATCGGCCTGAGCGACCGCACCGTGCAATTCGAGGGCATCATCCCCTTCATCCTGGAACAGGCCGAGGAAGGCCCGAAGACCGCGCAGAAATGGGCCGCCGGCTTCACCCGCATGGTGACCTGCCCCGAATGCAAGGGCGCCCGCCTGAAGAAGACCGCGCTGCATTTCCGCATCGATGGGCGCAGCATCACCGAGCTGGCGCAGCTGGCCATCAGCGACCTGCATGCCTTCATGAACGGGCTGGTTGAGCGCCTCGATGGCCGCAAGGCCGTGATCGCGCGCGAGGTGGTGAAGGAGATCACCGCGCGCAGCGGATTCCTGCTGGACGTGGGGCTCGAGTACCTCACGCTCGACCGCAGCGCGCGCTCGCTCAGCGGCGGCGAGGCGCAGCGCATCCGCCTGGCCACGCAGATCGGCAGCCAGCTCACCGGCGTGCTCTACATCCTGGACGAGCCCAGCATCGGCCTGCACCAGCGCGACGACCAGCGGCTGATCAACAGCCTGCGCAGCCTGCGCGATGCCGGCAACAGCGTGCTGGTGGTGGAACACGACAAGGAGATGATGATGAGCGCCGACCACTTGATCGACATCGGCCCTGGCGCGGGCGAGCACGGCGGCCGCATCGTGGCCCAGGGCCATCCGAAGCGCCTGGCGCAGGGCGACAGAGTGACCGCGCGCTACCTGCGCGACGAGTTGCGCATCGAGGTGCCCCCGGCGCGGCGCAAGGGCAATGGCAAGCGCCTCACCCTGCGCGGCGCGAAGGGCAACAACCTGAAGGATGTGGACGCGGAATTCCCGCTGGGCACCTTCATCTGCGTCACCGGCGTGAGCGGCAGCGGCAAGAGCACCCTCATCGGCGACAC
>CAZJTB010000227.1:0-4488 GCA_964548485.1 uncultured Chryseobacterium sp.
TCCACTACAACAACATCAACAAAGGTCAATTGACACAGTTACCTGAACAGACCCTGCATGGTGGCGGGCTTCCGTATGCCGGCCTTCTCCAAGGCGGCCTCCAGCACCTTCTGCAGGCTTCGGGCGCTGTATGCACCGCCGCCCTGCCCCTCAAAGAGCAGCTCGCGTGGTTGTGTGTTCTCCACGTAGCGCTTCAGTAGCTCGGCAGCGCTTCGCCCCAACAGGGTCGTTCGGTCCTTGTTGCCCTTCGCACCCCGAATGCGGATCACCCCGCGATCGTACAGGAGGTCATCCGGGCGCAGAGCCAGCACTTCACTTACACGAAGGCCACCGGAGTAGGCCAGGGCAAGCATGCACTGGTGCTTCAGGTTCGTGGGTGCTTTCAGGACAGCGGCCACCTCGGCCTTGCTCAGCACCAACGGCAGTTTGGTCTCCTTCCGCGGCCGTTCTATGAAGGTCACCCGCCGGGCATCGCCCACCACGTTCATGTAGTAGTAGCGGATGGCGTTCACCGCCTGGTTCAGCGTGCTGTTGCTCACCTTGCGCACGGTGGCCAGGTGGTGCTGGAAGGCCTCGATGTCCTCCGTGCGGATGTCGTTCGGGTGCTTCTGCGGGAAGTGCTGGAACAACTGCTTGGTGGCACCGAGATAAACCTTGATGCTTCGCGGGCTGTAGCGGGCCACCTCCAGCTTGCGGCGCATGGCCGCCAGGGCATCCTCCTGCACGCGCGTCAGTTTCGGAGCTGCCGGCTTCGCTTCAGCTTGCGCCTTCGCTGACGGTCCAACGGCCTTCGGGGAGCTGGCCGGTCGCGCATCGGGTCGTCCCGTGGTGTCCTTAGGGCTCCGTGCGGGCGCGTCCGCTTTCTTCCGCAAGCCGTTCATGTGCACCCAGGCCACCCCTTTGAAGGCTTCGAAGATGGCCTTGAGGTGCTCGGGGCTGTTGGGTGTCCACCAGCAACGCTGCGTGCTGCTCCATTTGGCGCCGGCCTTGCGGGCCGCAGCGATCAGCGCCGCGTCATAGGGGAAGTGCAGCGCGATGCACCGCTGGGCCTTGTGCACCAGGTGCGCCAAGGTCACCGATCCCGGTCGATCGTTGTCCTTCTTATCCATGTGGCACGCTCAAGATAAGGATCCGGGCGTACGACCGGGGTGCGCCTCCCGGCCGACCGATAACCCTGCTGAACCGATGTGTGTGTCGGCCTCATTGATGAGATTCCTAAAATGAAACTTTAAATAACTCAAATCCGTCCGGAGGCTCACATGCGCTTCATCCACTGCGCCAGCTCCATCGCTTTCACGCCATGGGCAAGGCTTTCCGGCGTTCGGCGGTCGCCCTTGCGGTGCAGGATGAAGCAGCGCGCGGGGCGGGCCAGCTTGCGTTTTTCCTCGAAGGCCTTGGTGAGCTGGGCCAATCCGGCGGCCATGCCGGGCACGGGTGTGCGCGAGGCTTTGCACTCGATCATGTCCACCCCGCCGTTGGGCGTTGGCACGAGGAAGTCCACCTCCAGCCCCTGCTGGTCGCGGAAGTGGTAGAGCGCGCGGCGCTGGCCGCTGTTCACCTGCCGCTTGATGAGCTCGGCGGCCACGAAGCCCTCCCACAGCGCGCCCAGGAAGGGCGAGCGCTCCAGCTCGGCCGCCGTGGTGATGCCCAGCAGGTGGCAGGCCAGCCCGCTGTCAGCGTAGTACACCTTGGGCGACTTGATCAGGCGCTTGCCGAGGTTCTCGTAGAAGGGCGGCACGATGAGCAGCTGCTGGGTGGTCTCCAGCACGCCCAGCCACTGGTTGATGGTGGGCACGCTGACGCCCAGCGGCGCGGCCAGCTCGGTGCGGTTGAGCACCTGCCCGTGCCGCGTGGCCAGCAGGGCCATGAAGCGCCTGAAGGTGGCCAGGTCGCGCACGTTGGTCACGGCGCGCACGTCGCGCTCCAGGTAGGTCTGCACGTAGCTGCTGAACCACAGCCCCGCGCCGGTGGGGCGCGCCACGGCCTCTGGGTAGCCGCCGTGCAACAGGCCCACGCGCGGTGATTCCGTGATGGACAAGGGGTAGAGCTGCAGCACGGCCGCGCGCCCGGCCATCGATTCGGTGACGCCGCCCATGAGCGCGGCCTCCTGCGAGCCGGTGAGGAACCATTGCCCGGTGCGCCTCGGGTTCCGGTCGATGCGGGAGCGCACGTAGGAGAAGAGCTCGGGCACGTTCTGCACCTCGTCGAGGATCGCGGGCAGCTTCAGCTCATCGAGGAAGCCCTGCGGGTCGGCGCGCATGCGGGCGATCACGTCGGGGTCCTCCAGCAGGGTGTACGAGGCCTTGGGGAAGAGCTTCCGCAGCAGCACGGTCTTGCCCGCGCGGCGCGGGCCCGTGAGCACCACGGCGGGGAAGGAGCGGGAGGCCTTCAGCAGCACCTTCCCCAGGTCGCGTTCGGTGTAGCGCATCGTTGAGAATCCTAAAGTACAACTTTAGGAAACTCAAAACAAGCGAAGCGGTTCCGAGGGGGCGTTGAGCGGTTTCACGGGCTCACCAGGTGGATGCCCACCTGCCCGTACACCGCGCCGCCCAGGCTGTTGAGCATGGCGAAGGGCTGGTCGCCGAAGAAGCCGCGGAAGAACTCGCGGCCCTCGGGAAGGTTGTCTGCATCGAAGGTCCAGTCGTAGCGGTAGCCGGCCTGAATGCTCAGCCACACGAAGCCCTTCAGCTGGCGCTGGTGCTCCACGCGCAGGCGCAGCTCGCCGCGCCGGATCTCGAGGCTGCTGGCTTCGGTGCTGAGCCGCGCGATGCGGTAGCTCTGGCCCTCGAGCTCCCAGCCGGCCAGCAGCAGGCTGCGCGGGTTGAAGGTGCGGCGGTAATGCCCCCGCGCGGGCAGCAGGGCCTCGATGCCCCACTTGCGGTTGGGCGCGGTGTAGTTCCACAGCACCACGGGGATGTAGTTCACCGCGCCCACGCGGTAGGTGCGGCTGATGCCCACGCCCCATTGCAGGCGGTCGTGCGGGCGCCTGCCCCAGAGCGCGGCGGCGCTGTAGCGCAGGTAACGCAGGCCCTGCGGATCATCCAGGAAATAGTCGCCGCTGAGGTCGGCGCTGCCTTGGAAGATGATGAACTGGGTCTCGTTGAGCGGCTTGAAGAGGGTGGTGTTGAGGCCGGTGGTGCGCAGGCCGCGGTCGGCCAGCTCGCGCATGAGCCCTGCGGCGGCATCCGTGGTGGAGGTGGGCGAGATGGCGTAGCGCGTATCCCAATGCGTGGCACCGAGCTGCCAGATGATGCTGTTGCGCGAGACCACGGGGATGTTGGCCTGCAGGCGCAGCCCGCCGGTGTAGGTGGCGCGGCCCTCCTCGGCCACCGGGGCATCGGCATCCTCGGCCCAGGAGCCGATGGGCGAGAAGCGCAGGTCGTAGGGCCCTTGCGCATCCCACATCAGCGAGATGAAGCGCGTGGGGCTGAGGTCGAAGATCTTCTGGCTGCAGAAGCGCTTGGCCTTCGCATCGGCGAAGTCGAGGTTGTCGTACTGGCTGTAGTCCTCCTCCTCGTCTGAGGGCGGTATGGTGTCCTGCTGGGCGAGCAGCGGCGCAGCGATCAGCAGCAGCAGCAGGAGCGGGAGTCGGCGCAGGCGCATGCGTTCACTGCCCCTTGACCTGGAGTCGCTTCCACACATCGGTGCGGCCCAGGGCCTTCACGCCAATGAAGCCTCGGATGTCGAGCGTGTTGGCGTCCTTCATGCTGATCACGCAGCTGTAGGTGCTGCCGTTCTCGGGGTCGTAGATGGTGCCCTCGGCCCATTCGTTGTTACCGGCGTACACGAAATCCTTCAGCAGGCGGTAGCCCTTCAGGGGCGTGCTGCGCATGGATTCGTCCGGATTGTTCTTGTCCACCTTGGGCTCGCCGGTCTCGGGGTTGTTGGGCTCCTTCAGCCACACGATCTTGCCGTAGTACTTGCTGCCGATCTTCTCCACCTTCACGCGGGCCTTGCCATTGCTGGGCTCCCACACGCCGATCAGCTTGTCGCCTTCCTCCGCCGGGGCCTGCACGGCGAGGCCAATGGGTTGCAGCAGGAGCAGAGGGAAAAGCAGGGTGAATGTCAGGGTGCGCATCATCGTTCCAATTGGAGTTCGAGAATGAGGCTGCCGATCATGTGCCGATCGCGGTCGCTGTCCGCATCCAGGTCCAGATCGGCCACCACAGTGAGGGTCTTTTGACGGAGATGCCCGGCAAGGCCTTTTTGTTCGGCGGCCGTGGTGAGGTTCACTTGCCGCTGTCCGGCGGGCAGTGGATTGAGCACGGCCACCTGCTCCATGTCCTGCGCTTCGCTGGCGATCATCAGCGTGGCGCTTCGGATGCCTTGGAGCCCGGCGGCGCTGTCGGCGGAAAGGGTGGCCTCCACCACACGGGCGGCTTTCAACTGAGCCATCCTCTCCCCGTGCTCCTTCAGGAAGTCCGCCAGCTCGGGCTCCCAGTTCCCTTGGGCGGTATTGGTGCCCTCGAACAGCGGCCCGGAAGCGAC
>CAZJTB010000227.1:4498-5009 GCA_964548485.1 uncultured Chryseobacterium sp.
GCTCTCGTAGCGAAGGGTCTCGGGCGTGCCGCAGGCGGTCAAGCCGAGCCATAGCAGCAAGGACAGGTTGATGGTGGAACGGGTTGTGGTCATCGGAGACTAATTTAGGATGACGACGAAGTTTTTAACGCCTTCTCCAACCGCTCCGTCATCTTGGCTCCGCCGCCGAGGCCATGGCGGAGCGCGGCCGGATCCCTTATTCCATTTGCTCCGTCATCTTCCGGATCCGGTCCTCCAACTGCTCGCTGGTGAGCTTCTCGCGCAGGCGGTCATCAAGCGAGCACCTTCGAGGCTGGGCGAAGGAGGAATTCCTGCAGTGGGATGCCACCTTCACCGATCAGCAGGCTGCGGGAAGGGGCGAAGGCCGCATGGAACGTGGTGAGTCCGGAATGAGCGTTCCGCGGACGACCGCTTTTCACTTCGATGGCCGTGATCCGACCGGCGCGCTCGATGACGAAGTCCACCTCGCGGTCGCCCTCGCGCCAGTAGTACACCTGGTAACCCTCATCCC
>CAZJTB010000228.1:0-5008 GCA_964548485.1 uncultured Chryseobacterium sp.
GGCGCCACCGCATGGGCCAGTCAGACACCCACGGTTTCCATTGAGGCCGCACCAAGCGGCACATTGAACAGCCCGCTCACCATCCTGCTTGGCGGTTACGGCTACCGCGTGAACCGCAACGGCGGCCCCGAATTCTCGAGCACCGCCACCATCCAGCTGAGCGCCAACAATTACACCTTCGGCGGGGGCGCCAACAGCGACAACCTGATTGGCACGCAGGATGAATTGCGCATCGCGCAGAGCACCGCGTTGACCGGTGGCACTTGGGACCAACGCAGCCTTACAGCAGGTGCCGGCGCCTTTGTAGACAACACGAACTACACACGCACCTCGGCAACTACGGCACCGGGCCCCATCGCGCCCTTGGGCACCAATGGCGAGTACTTCGCGTTGGCTTCCATCACAGCCGCTTGCAGCGGCACGCCCAACCCCGGCAACACGGTAAGCACGGTGCCGAATGCCTGCCCTGGCGTCAATTTCACCCTGAGCCTGCAGAACACCATCGGCACCGGTGCCACCTACCAGTGGGAAAGCGCCGATGATGCAGCCTTCACGGTGAACCTCACATCGCTCGGCATTGCAGCAACCCAGGTGACCAGCCAGACCGCGCCGAAATACTACCGCTGCCTGGTGACGTGCCCAGGAGGCGGTGGCTCACCCGATAATGCTTACAGCAATGGCTTGCTGGTGGGTATGTCGAGCGCCTTCCCGGTTGACTTCGAGCCGATCGCCTTCCCGCCGAATTGCTGGACCCGTTCGGGGAGTGGTTCGTTCGCCACTCAACTGATCCGCGATGCCTCCAGCGCGTTTGGCGCAGGATCAGGCTCGGCGAAATGGGACTTCTGGTCAGCGAGTTCTGGTCAAACCATGACGATCACCAGCCCGGCATTCCCGGCAATCGGGTCTGGCCAGCAGGTTCGCTTCGATGTGGCCGGAACGCAATGGAGCAGTGACCTCACTTTCATTGACAGGATTTTCCTGGAGTATTCAACCTCCGGCCTGGGAGGTCCGTGGCTCCTGATTCAGGAGATGACCAATGCTGCCGGCGGCGACTTGCGCACTGTGGCGCCGATTGGGACCGCGTACACGCCGGCCGCTGGTGATTGGGCCACACGCCAGTTCCCCATCCCCGCAGGGGCGAACGCCATCCGCTTCAGAGGCTTGGCGGGTTTCGGGAACAACGTGTTCCTGGACAACATCAACATCGAAGCCATTCCATCGTGCATCGCGCCCGCCTTGGCCGGCCTCACCGCATCCACCACGAGCGCGACTTCGTTCGCGATCAACTGGGTGGTGGAGCCCACAGCGGTGGACTACGATGTGGAGGTGCGCACCGATCTGCTGGCGCCCGGCTCCCCTGGCGCGTTCCTGACGGACAACACGGCTTCCACCACCTACAACGTGACCTCAGGCCTGGTGATCGGGCAGACCTACCGCATCTATGTGCGCTCGCAGTGCGGCGTGGATGGCACCAGCACTTGGACGGGACCGCGCGTTTACCTGCACGACTACTGTGTGGCCGGGGCCAACCTCCTGGGCGACCCCGTGATCACGAACTTCACCTTCGCGGGCATCAACCAAGCAAACGCGTCCAATGCCGGCTACCTGAACTTCACCTCTCCGCAGGTGGCGATCGTGGCCCCTGGCATCCCCACGCCATTCACCCGCACATACAGCACGACCTATTCCAACGATTCGCTGCACATCTGGATCGACCTGAATGGCAACCTGGTGTTCGATGAACCGGCCGAGAAGGTGGCTGCCCTGGTTTCTCCGGGTCTGGATGGCAACATCACCATCCCAAATGGTACTCCCCCGATGACCACGCGCATGCGCGTAAGGCGCTTCGCTTTCGGCACCGGCCTGGGTGGCGGCACCCCATGCGGCATCGCGCCGTTCGGACAGGTGCATGACTACACGGTGCAGGTCTGCGGACCCATGGCGGCCACCACTTCCGTAGTGGACAATTGCGGCACGGGGACCTTCAGCATCAGTGTGAACGTGACCGGGCTTGGCACCGGCCCAACGCCCTCCATCGTGTACTCGGTGAACGGTGGGCCCAATCAGTTCCTGAGCGCCCCCACCACCGGTGCTTACACCCTTGACAACGGCGGCCCCGGCTTCGCGCAGACGGCTGTGGTGCTCGTATCGCTCCAGAACGGCTCGCCCTGCGTGGCCACCATCGGCAACCACTACGGCACCTGCCCCATCACCATCAACTGCCCCAACGTGTACACGCTCCCGGCCGCGCACTGCTACCGCGCCCTGGATCCCCGCACGTGGACCTTCGTGAGCGACGACCCGCTGCAGACGGTGCGCATCACCTTCTCGCAGGGCTGCCTGGCCGAGGGTGATAACATCCTCTTCTATGATGGCCCGGGAGGAGACCAGGTCGGTTTGGCTGCAGGCATACCTGGCGGCCTCGACCTCACCGGCTTCACGGCCACCTCGAATGGCACGGTGCTCTATGTGGAGATTGTGGAGGACGGCACCGGCAATTGCGTCGATGGCGCCTGCGCCACACCCTGGCTCTTCAACGTGCAGTGCACACCGGATTGCGTTTCGCCATCGGCCTCTGCTGGCAGCGTGGTGCAGAACTGCGCGACGAACACCTACCAGGTGCCCGTGACCGTGAACAGCACGGAAGATGGCGGCCCGGTTGATGTGCAGTGGCTGATCAACGGCAGCCCGGCCGGCTCGGTGAGCGTGGGTGTTGGCGGCACCACCAACATCCCTCCGGGCGGTGTTCCTTTCGGAAGCACCTTGAACATCAACGTGCTGCACACCGGCCCAGCGCCCAACCCGCTTTGCAACCTGAACAACCTCGGCGGCACCTTCAACCCGAGCAGCACCTGCCCGCCGGCGAATGATGATTGCGCCAATGCCACGGTGCTGACCGTGCAACCAACGGGCGGTTGCCTCTGGACCGGCGCAACGCTGTACACAACTGCCAACGCGACCTACTCAACCCCTGCCATGGGTTGCGGCACCGGTGGTGTGAGCCCCGTGCTGCGCGATGTGTGGCTGCGCTTCAATTCGGGATCGAGCCTGGCTCCATTGTACCTGTACTACGACGCGGTGACCGCGACGGGCCTGCAGATGCAGATCTACAACGGCACCTGCGGCACCTTGACCAGCATCTTCTGCGGCGCTGCCCAGGACCTGGTGCTGAATGCACCTCCGGCCAACACCGACTATTTCGTGCGCTTCCTCTCGAACAGCACCACCGGTGTACCCGGGACATTCCGCTATTGCGCCACCGCAAGCACGGCCTGCGCTGGCGTGCCGTCAACCGGTGCCGTAACGAACACCCAGATCAGCAGCTACGCTGCGATCATCACCTGGGGCGGCCTTACCGCTGGCGGTGAGTACATCGTGGAGTATGGACCGGCATCCACCTTCCTGGTGCCCAGCACGGGTGCCACCGCTGGGCCGAACAGCCAGGTGGTGAGCACGGTGGCCACTGGCACCACTGCCGCGTTCTACCTCACCTGCCTTAATCCCTCAACCACCTACCGGATGTTCATCCGTAGGAACTGCGGCGGTGGCAACTTCAGCGTGAACAGCCGCTTCCGCGGCAACACGTTCACCACGCAGGCCGCTCCGCCTGCGCCTAGCGCGATCGCCCATGCCACCTGCCTGGGCACCCCGGTGGCGGTTCCGGATAATGGCTGCGGCACTCCTGCCACCACGTTGAACCGCACCTTCTCGATCAGTGGTGTAGCCGGTACGGCACTGGGGGTGGATGTGGCGCTGGCCCGCGTGGAGCTGATCATGACCCACACCTGGAACAGCGACCTCTACGTGCGCCTGCAGAGCCCCGATGGGTGCACCCGTACCCTGATCGCCGCTCGCGGCGGCAGCGGGGATAACTTCGGTGTGCTCGGCACATGCCCGGCCCAACCTTTGGTGCTGAGCGATGGCGGAGCGGCCCTAAGCACCATGGTGGGTGATAACGTGGTTGGCCCATTCGCACCGGAGAATAGGCTAAGCAGCTTCACCGGCAACCCGAACGGCACCTGGACCATCCGCATCTGCGATTCCTTTGGCGGCGATACGGGCAGCCTGCACTATGTGCGCTTGGTGTTCGCCGATTGCGTAGGACCCACCGCGACCCGCACCGTGGTTCCGGCCTGCCCAGGTGGCTTCAATGTGAACGTGAACGTGACAAGCATGGGCTCCGCCTCCAGCTACACGATCACGAACAACATCAACGGCAATACCGTGAACGTGCCCGGGACAGGCGTCTACCCGGTTGGCCCCTTCACCTCGGGCTCGAGTGTGACGCTGACCTTGGTACACAGCGGGAACACCGATTGCAACCTGACGCTCGCGCCTGTGGCCTTCACCTGCCCGCCGGCGAATGATGAGTGCGCCGGTGCCTTCCCGCTTACCAGCGCGTACACCTGCAATTTCACCGCAGGCACCAATGCTGCAGCCACGCAATCCGTGGCTCCGAGCACTTGCAACAGCTTCACAAGCAGCTCGGCGCTCGACGTCTGGTACTCCTTCGTGGCCATCAGCAGCGTGCAACGCGTCACCGTAGCCGGTGGCCCTACGCTCGATGCGATCGTTGACGTGCGCAGCGGCGCTTGCAATGGAACAACCTTGCAGTGCGCTGATGCGACATTCACGGGTCAAACGGAGGTCGTGAACCTTTCGGGGTTGACGATTGGCCAGACCTATTATGTGCGGGTTTACGGCTGGGCTGGCGGCGTTGGCACCTTCAACATCTGTGTTGAGGCAGCCGATTGCCTCGGCGTGTACGGTGGCCCGGCGATTCCAGGCAGCGCGTGCAGCGATGGCAACCCCAACACGGTGCTTGACCAGTACGGAGCGAACTGCGTATGCGCAGGTCTTCCCTGCACCACCGACCTCGCGCTGGACTTCACCATGGACAATGCCAGCAGCATGAACTGGGAGATCCGTCAGGACGGCAGCAATGCACTGGTGCAGAGCGGCAGCACCATCCTGGGTGCCACCAGCCAGACCGGCGTGCCCACCTGCC
>CAZJTB010000229.1:0-5000 GCA_964548485.1 uncultured Chryseobacterium sp.
GTGCCGGTCCTCCACCAGGTAGAACTCGCAGCCCACGATGGGCTTCACCTTCAGGCTGCCATCCTCGTTCTTGTGCTTGCCGGCCTCGGCCACGAACTTGAAGGCGCCGAACATGTTGCCATGGTCGGTGATGGCCAGTGCGGGCTGCCCGTCGGCGATGGCCTTCTTGTAGAGGTTGGGGATGGCGGCGGCGCCATCGAGCAGCGAGAACTGAGTGTGAACGTGCAGGTGGGAGAAGTGCATGGCGGTGCGCGAAACTACCCGCTGGAGGGGGAGGAGTGAGGGGCAGTTTTCCACGATCGACGGGACTGTTCGGAATGCCTGCAATGCGCGATCCGAACGCCCTTGACCACATCATGAATGGAACCCCCAAACGAAGGCGGCTTACCTGCCTTTTGAAGTCCCGAGCGAGCCAGGCCATGAGCCGCGAACGATATTGACGAGAAGAGCTTCGCGGGGAAGCTGAAGCACGAAGGCGGTGAAGATGCGCAAGCGCCAGGTCTGATGATAAGGAGTTGTTCCATCACAGCCTTCACGCGCTGGAAGGTGCTTGTGCGCTCGATGCGGATAGCTGCGGATGGGGCAATTGGATCACATGCACCGCTCGGATCCAACGGATCCGTTTGACAAGGATCAATGAGGCGGGCATGGGACCGATCGAGCGATCACTGCATCGGGTGTTGTTCTTTGGGGCAACCCGGCCGAAAAAGCCGATGAGGCCATGAACCGCTTTCACTGGTGATCGCGCTGCTGAATCGGACCAGTCATTATATTGGCCCCATGTCACGTACCATCGCCATCATCTCAATCCTGCTTGCTACGTCCTCGATATGGGCACAACAGGCTGTAGTTACGGTCTATCCTATGTCAGAGCCGCCAAGCAAAGGGCTGCAGCAGATGGAAAAGGTAGTGAGGCCACCGTTGGTGACCAAGAACCACGTGGTGGCTTGGGAGCGAACGGGACTCACGAAAAAGAAGTTGGTTCACTCGGCTATTGTCTTTGACCGAGCTACCAAGGCTGCGGTCCACCAAGGGACGATACCGTTGGATCCAAGCGCAACGAGGGTCGACGAGGTTATGTCGATCGGTGACGATGGAGTGATCATCTACCGCGTGCATGACAACAAGGCCTATGATGTCACGATCTGGGCCTTGCGGCTGAGAATGCCCAAGTTGGAGCCTGTAGGCGAGCCCGTTAAGCTGGGATATTTCGACTTCCCCCATAATGGCAACCCCATGGTCTCGGCTTACTCGGTGGAGCTGAAACGGAGCCCCGATGGGAGTAAGCTGGCCATGCTGCTGCACATGCGTTATGCCGAGAAGAAGGAGCAGACCTTCGGCTGTTGGGTGATGGATGCCGAGCTCAAGCCGATTTGGGAACAGGTGTTCAGTGTCCCGGCTCCCAAAGGTGATGTGCTCATGAACGATTGGCTGGTGACCAATGGCGGCGACGCCGTGCTGGCCTTGCGAACGCTGAGCGGAAAGTTCAGCCTGCACACGCATTCGTGGTGGATCACCAACGAGGATCAAGCCAGCCAGTTGGTAAAGGTCTCTGCCGCAGGGAGCACCATTGTGCCCGTTGATGCCGGCAAAGGCCTCACGCTGCACGAGCCCTGTCTGGCCCAGAATGGCGAAGGTTTCCTGCTGGGTGGCAGGCTCCAAGCCGAGAAAGGGAGAAAGACCATGAAGGCTGGTCTCTTGCCTTTAGGCATGGACCTGAAGGCTTCGGGGGCGCTGATCACGGCCGACCTTACAGGCTTCGAGGAAGGCCAGTTCACGACTTCGTGGATCGGCGTCGCTGGCAACAAGGCTTGGCTCATCGCCAAAGTGGACAAGAACAACAAATTGGTCAGCTTCATCAGCGAGGGCGGGTCGCTGAAGATGGGCAAGCGTGTGGCGTTCGCTGATCCATATGGCACCTTGCGCCTGCATCTGGCGGAGAGCGGGCCGGTGGGTGCTTATTACGACCTCCCGAAGAACATCAATGCGTTGACTGCCGGCCAGGATAATCTGCGATTCGTAGGCTCTTACCTAATGGAGCCCGCTTTGGTGCGGATCGACGGATCCGGCGCCTTCAAGATCAGCAGGGCTGTGACCAGCCACGATGCGGAACGCGATTGGCTGAAAAGCCTCTCGCACATCGGAGTGGACTGGATCGTGAACGGGATGCTGCCGGTGCAACTCTATGGCAAGCAGCTTGGCGTTGCTGTTGTGGAGTCGCGCTGATCCGTATTCGGCAGAGCCTGTGGCTGGCCTCCATCGGTCCATGACCTATGCAGGTCTCCAAGCGCTTGATGGTGCCCTGGTACTTGCTGTAATAGCCCTCGATGAAGCCGAGTGAGCACAGCTTGCTGAGGTTGCGGTAGCCCTCGGCGTACTTGGCCAGCAGCAGCTGGTGGTAGCGGCGGTCCTTCTCCTCGCGGGTGAAGGTCTTGCGGTGCCGGTCCTCCACCAGGTAGAACTCGCAGCCCACGATGGGCTTCACCTTCAGGCTGCCATCCTCGTTCTTGTGCTTGCCGGCCTCGGCCACGAACTTGAAGGCGCCGAACATGTTGCCATGGTCGGTGATGGCCACGGCGGGCTGCCCGTCGGCGATGGCCTTCTTGTAGAGGTTGGGGATGGCGGCGGCACCATCCGGGAGGCTGAATTGCGTGTGGATCCCGCTTTCAGCGGGACAGGCTGTGGAGGTGCGAGAAGTGCATGGCGGTGCGCGAACCAAACGGTGGACGGGGGAGGGGGCGGACGCCAGTTATCCACAGTTGCCGCGAGGGCACCCATGCATTGGCAACCAACCGTTTCATGCACGTCTTTTGCGCACTGACCACCCGAAACCGATGCGTGCACTCAACACGCTCCTGCTGCTGTTCTCCCTTTCCACCCTCAACGCCCAATGGACCTGGGTGCCGCGCGCCAGCCTGGGCACCACCAGCGAGGCCCGCTGGGGCACGTGCGAGTTCGTCATCGGCGGCAAGGCCTACGTGGTGGGCGGCCGCGTGGGCGCTGCGGATGTCAGCGAGGTCTGGGCCTACGACCCGCAGACGGACACCTGGGAGGCGAAGGCGCCCATCCCCGGGGTGCGCCGGCTGGCGGCCGCATTCGCCATCAACGGCAAGGGCTATGTCACCTGCGGGCTGTTCCAGACCTCGGCCATGCTCAACGACCTCTATGAGTTTGATCCGGTGGCCAACACCTGGACGCAGCGGGCTGCGCTGCCCGATGCCGCGCGGTACTCCTCGGCGGCCTTCACCGTGGGGGGCAAGGGCTACATCGTGGGCGGCAACCAAGGCGGGGCCAACGGCCCCTACAGCACCGACACCTGGGCCTATGACCCGGCCACGAATACCTGGTCTGAGATGGCGCCCATCCCCGGGCAGACCCTGTTCGCCGCGCGCGGCTTCGCTGCCGATGGCAAAGGTCATGTGGTCGGGGGGCGGCTCGCGGATCAGACCTTCACAAATGCCCTTTGGCAGTACGATCCCGGCGCCAATAGCTGGACGGCCAAGGCGGCCCTGCCCGGTATACCGCGCACTTATTCCTATGCCTGGTCCATGGGCTATCACGGGCTCATCATGGCAGGCGATAACCTCCAGGGCCAGCAGCTCAACGACCTGTGGCGCTACCTGCCCAGCAACGATACCTGGACCTCCTTCACCCCCTACACCGGTGGCGGCAACTGGGGCGGCTGCGCCTTCGCCATCGGAGAGCGCGTCTATGCCGGCCTTGGGCGCCAGGGTTCCGGTGCGGTGAACGACCTCTTGGAGCTGAGGGATGCCTTCGTGGGCGTCGAGGAAAGGGCCGCTATCGCGGGCTTCGGTCTGGCCCCGAATCCATGCGCGGCTGGCGGCATCCTGAGGCTGAGCCTGCCCGCGGAGCTCCATTCGGCCCCGTTGCAGCTCGTGCTCAATGACGCACGCGGAAAGCAGGTGGTAAGCTTCCCGCTGATCATCGGGCCTGAGGTGGCGGTTCAACTGCCGCAACTGGCTCCGGGCGGCTACCTGGCCTCGCTTCAGGACCGCGGCCATCCTGTGGCGCAGCAGCTCCTGCTGGTGCAGTAGCCACTGGGTGCAGCGCGCGCCTCATTATCCCAGGCCAAGGGCGACTAACCGTCTCCCTCAACGGTCCGTTGCCGGAATCGATTCTGGCCTGAACATACTTGTGCCGCCCTGAATCGAAGATCCGCAAGCGTGCCATGAAATACCTGCTTCCATCCGTCGCCTTCCTCTTGGCGCTCCAGGCCTCGGCCCAAATCAGCATCGACAACCTCAATGACCATCCGGGCCTGCGCACCGCCACCTTGCATGTGCAGCTCGGCGACACGGTATCCCCCTACGCGAAGGAGGTGATGGCCATGTTCCGCGATGAATGGAAGGGCGGCCCGGTGCGCTTCCTGCCCACTGGCGAGCCGGATGCATCGCTCATGGTGCCCGGCAATTTTTCCTCAGCGCCCAGCGCACCCACAAGGAGCGCACGGTGATGCGCGAGACCCGTGATGCCTTCACCAAGCAGCAAACCGGCTATGAGAAGGGCATGACGACCACGCGTGACTACTTCTACCTCGCCATCTGGCCCCCCAAGAAGGACTTCAAGCCCAAGTGGGACCTGGAGGACAAGCAAGAGGTCGTGGTGCGCGCGGAGCTCTTCCTGAAGTCGATCATTCTGGGTGGCAAGATCGACTACAAGGACCTCGGCATCAGCACCGCCAGCTTCCCGAAGGATCTCCTCTATGGAACGCTCGGCCGGTTGCGGAATACCATGCAGTTCATCAATACCGAGGTACAGGCCGGGCGCGACTTCGTTTGGAAGGACGACATGAAACCCGCTCCCGCGCTTAAACGGCTAAAGACCGAGACCCTCTACTTCCCCGATCACTGGACCGGCCCTGGCACGGCCATGGAGGGAATGGAGGACAAGGGGGGACGGAACGCCAAGTACCTGTTGTCGCTCACGGCAGGCTACGCCCATCCGGTGAAGACCATCACGTTGCCGGAGCTTGAGGAGAA
>CAZJTB010000230.1:0-4982 GCA_964548485.1 uncultured Chryseobacterium sp.
CCCAGGAGCCAGTGCGCGGCGATGTAGGCACGCCCTGTTGCCGGTGTAGGCGCGGGCGTGAAACCGCGCGGGAAGCACTCCCTGTACTGCGCCTCTGCACCTGCCGCATCGTGCAGGTGCAGCGTGCGCAAGGCATCGAACAGCGATTGCCGGTAAGGCCTCGGATCGAATGGTTGGCCGTGCGCTTCGAGGTGCTCGAGCACATCGCGGCGCAGCCGCACGAAGCGCTGCCAGGTGGCCGCCTGATTGGCGGTGGTGATGCTGCCGGCGCTCCGGTGGATCACGGTGAGCGGCGCATTGTCATGCACCACGGAGGTGCCGCGCTTCAGCAGGCTGAAGAGCAGCCGGTACTCCTGGCTGCTGCGCGCGGCTCTATCCCAGCCCCCGGCCGCTGCCACGGCTTCCCGTGGGAAGAGCATGGAAGAGGTCTGCCCCAGGCGATGGCGCATGAGCGCCAGCCAGGGATCGCGGTCGGCCTCGGTGAATGGCGGCTCCTCGCGGCGATCGGTGCCATGGGCATGCACGGGCCGGCCGCAGATCACCACGTGGCCATCATTCGTTCCGGCCAGTGCGGCCTGATGCGCGATCTTCCCGGGCAGCAGCTCATCATCGGCATCCATGAACTGCACGTACTGCCCGTCGCTCGCTGCGAGACCCGTATTCCTTGCCGCGCAGGCGCCCGCATTCGGCTGGTGGATGACGGTCATGGGATAGGGGCACCGATCCTTCATCTTCCCGAGCAGCGCGGCGGTGCCGTCGGTGCTGCCATCGTCCACGGCAATCAGCTCCAACGGCCGGTGCGCCTGCGCGAACAAGCTTGAAAGGCAGCGCTCTAGGTGGCGCTCGCTGTTGAAGCACGGCAGGACGATGGAGACCTTCATGCGCGCCAAAGGAACGCAAGGGGCGTGGCCGAGGCGCCTACTTTCGCCGCATGGCAGAGCGGATACTCATCACTGGCGGCGCGGGCTTCATCGGGTCGGCCCTGGGCGCACACCTGGTGGCCAAGGGCCATGAGCTGGCCGTGATCGACGATCTTTCATTCGGCTCGCGCGATCTGGCACCGGTGCCGGATCAACGGTTCTTCCACGCTGATATCCGCGATGAGCGAGCGGTGAGCGAGGCCATCCGTCGGTTCGAGCCGGACATGCTGGTGCACCTCGCCGCCATCCATTTCATACCATACTGCAACGCGCATCCAGCCGAGGCCGCTGACATCAACATCACCGGAACCATGCGTGTGCTGGATGCATGCGCCACGGTCTCCCGGATCCGGCAGGTTTTCGTGGCCAGCACGGCGGCGGTCTATCCCATCGCCGATGGCGCCATCGCCGAGGATCATCCGCTCGGCCCCATCGATATCTATGGCATCACCAAGGTGGCCACCGAGCGCCTGGCCAGCGAGTTCCACCTGCGCACCGGCGTGCCCACCCTCATCGGTCGCTTCTTCAATGCCTTCGGCCCCAACGAGACCAATGCGCACCTGATCCCGGAGATCCAGCGGCAGGTGCTTGCCGGCGGCCGTACCCTGCGGCTGGGCAACCTCGACCCGAAGCGCGATTTCATCCACACCTCCGACATGGCGGCAGCCATGGACCTGCTCCTCCACGCAGGCCTGCGCGGCTGCGAGGTATTCAACATCGGCAGGGGCGTCGAGTACAGCGTGCGCGAGATCGTGTCCGCGTTCGAACGGCAGCTGGGCGAGCCGCTCCGCATCGAAGTGGATCCCGTCCGCGTGCGCAAGGTGGAGCGCATGCACCTACTGGCCGATGTGGACAAGCTGAAGCGGGCCACCGGCTGGGAGCCCGCATGGGGCATCGATGAAGGCGTGGCCACCCTGCTGCGCGAGCAGCCCAAGCCATGGAAGGCCGTGACGGCGTGATCCGGATCGCCCTGTGCACCGATGGGGTTTACCCCCATGCCTTGGGCGGCATGCAGCGGCATTCGCGCCTGCTGGCCGAGCATCTGGCACGACTGCACGGCGTCCGGCTCACCGTGCTGCACCCGCATGGGCAGCGCGTGTTCGATGCCGCGCTGGGCATCGATGAGGTGTTCGTGGCGCCCATGGCGGCCGACCGTCTGTACCTGCGCGAGCTCTGGCGCTACAGCGCGCGGGTGGCGGTTGCCTTGGACCGCCTCCAGCCCGACGCCATTCTCTCGCAGGGCTTCAGCGTGTGGAAGGGCATCGGGCGATTCAGCTCCCGGTTGGCCATGATGCCGCATGGGCTGGAGATGCATCAGGGCCTCACGGTGCGCGACCGCCTCATCGGGGCGCCATTCCGTTGGCTGCTGCGGCATGTGGCACGTCGCTCGGCGCGCGTGGTCTCGCTGGGGGGGCGGCTTACGCCCTTGCTGGAGCGCATCACGCACGGCAGCCCGGCACAAGTGGTGGTCATTCCCAATGCGGTGGCCATACCCGGCCACGGGCATCCATACCCCGACGCGAGCGATGGCCTCACCCTCCTGTTCGTGGGCCGCTTCGCCTTCAACAAGGGAATCGATGTGCTGCTGAGCGCGGCCCGCAGCCTGGAGCGGGCAGGCGACAGGCGCTTCCGGTTCATCCTGGCCGGCGATGGCCCGGAGCGCGCGCGCATGGAACGTGAAGGTATGCCAAGCCAAGTGGTGCTTGCGGGCAAGGTGGATGATGATGCACTGGAACGGCTCTATGCGCAATGCCATGCCCTGGTGCTGCCCACCCGGTTCGAGGGCATGCCCACCGTGGTGCTCGAGGCCATGGCCCGCGCGCGTCCGGTTATCGTGAGCGATGTGGGTGCTGCCGCGGAGCTGGTAGGTGCGACGAACGGATTCCTGGTGCCGCCAGGCGATGAGCAGGCGTTCCTTCAAGCGTTGCTGCGGATGGCCTCGATGCCAAACCAAGAACTCGAGCGCATGGGTGCTGAAGGCCGGGCCATCGCCATCCGCTCATTCGCCTGGCCGGTTATCGCCGAGTGCTTCGCCGCGCTCGCCCGCGATCTGGCGCGCAAAGCGCCCTAGCGCTTCACGAAGCGCGCCGAGCGGCCATCCTCCGCAACCAGCTGGTACACGCCGGGCGGCAGTGCGCTGAAATCAGCCGCGATGGAGTGCGCAGCCGGGCTAATGATGAGCTCAGACACCAAGCGCCCACCGGCATCCATGATCCGGAGCCGGGGCGATGGCTTGCCATCTTCCAGAAGAATCGTCACGGGGCCGTCGGTCAGGCTGGGCCGGATGCCCAAGCCGGAGTGCGCTGCGGCGCGCGAAGGAGCGCTGAGCGGATCGAAGGAGAAGGCCGTGAGGTAGTCGCCGGTGATGGACAAGGGTCCTTGCACGTGATTGAGGTCGGCATCGCCAGCGGAGGGCATGGCCACCCAGGGTCCATCGAGCGAGGCCGATCGCGCCAGTCCCAATGGGATCTCGTTCACCGACACAAGCTCCGAATCGTCGTAGATGAGGGTGGCTTCAGCATCCGGGTCAAGCGCAGTAACCCCTTCGATCAGGAACCATCGGGCAATGCTGGAGCCCAAGGCTTGGTCCGTGCGTGGCTCGTGCCCACGGGTGATCACGAGGCTGGGCAGCGGAGCGGATTGATCAACGCGCAGGCCCAAACCGCCATGCCCTTGGGCAGGTTGCGGCGCTCCAGCCAGCGGCGCAATGCGCTCGACGCCAATTCCGGTGATGGGCCCACCATCAGGCTCCGAGATTGATGCCGAGGCACCCAGATCGATGAGGCCATGGTTCACCACCGTGGCACCAGAGGTGATCAACCAGTTGGTGCCATCCGCCACGCGCATGGTCGTACCCGGCTCCACGGTCAACTGGCCGCTGAGCAGGCGCATTTCCTGCGCCCGAACCCCTTGCGAGGCGAAGCATGCGAGGACGATGACGATGGGGGCGCGGCGCATGTGCCAAAAGTAGCGCTGGTGCCCGCATGGGCAGGATGGCAGGCCCGATTAGTTTTGCCAGCTAACGAGAGCAGCATGGATTGGAAGGGCCTTATCGCCGATCATTTCGGGCACTTCGCCGTGAAGGATGTCCTCAACCTCATTGTTGCGGTGCTGGCCGCTGCCGTGCTCGGCGCCTTGGTGGCGGCGTTTGGCGCTCGGAGCGATCGCGTGCAGGCCCGCACCAGCGCAGCCTGGGCGGCGCTGTTCGCCGCCGGCGTTGGTTTCGTGAAGGCACAGTTGCCCCTGGCCGTGGCCTTGCTGGCCGCAGCGTTCCTCATCCAACCGGCCTTAGGTACGAAGCAGGACCGGCTGGTGCTCCTGGCCATGCTCGTGCTTGGCCTGGCCTGCGGAAGCGGGGCTTCGCTGGTGGCTGCCGCACTGACCCCGGTGCTCGTGATCCTTCTTCGTTGGTCGGGCTCGCGCGGCGATCATTCCACCGACCAGTGAGGCGGGCCTCGGCGCAACGGTCCTTACTGGGCGCGATGCCCGTGTTGCTGCTGGCGGCCCTGCTTGCTGCCGCCATGGCCCCGCAGCGGCCCAGGAACCTGCTGGCTGGTGGTGCAGGGGGGGCGGCGCCGCGCATCGAATGGATTGATGCCGAAAAGACCTTGGCACGGGTGATCACAACCGACGGAGAGGATGCCTGGGTGTCGATGACCGGCGATGGCACGTGCGCATCCCGGATCCCCAGTGGCCTGCCTTTCGAAGCCGCCATGCGGCCCATCGAGGCCGATCGCAGGATTTCCACGCCCACCTCGCTGCGCTGGTCGCATCCCTTGTCGGGTCTTCCGCATGCCGATGTGGTCGTTTCCGCGCGCGCGGGCGCCGATGGCAGCGCGGGCCCGGCGGCCATGGCCACACGCTGCACCGTGGATCACGGCGCGCTTCCGGTGGTATCGCTCGTGGCGAAGGATGACGACCTCTTTGGCGACGAGCGTGGCCTGCTCGTGCCGGGCCATGCGATGATCCAGCCACCCGAGGCACTGGCCAGCGCCTACACGCGCGATCCGGTATTCTGGAAGTACCCCGGCAATTACCACCTGCGTGGCAAGGCCTGGGAGC
>CAZJTB010000231.1:0-4972 GCA_964548485.1 uncultured Chryseobacterium sp.
TGCCCCAGCCATCGTCCCACACGCTCATGGCCATGGGCACCTGCAGCACACCGGCGGCATTCATCGTCTCCCAGAAGTGCCCTTCGCTGGTGCTCGCATCGCCGATGGTGCCGAAGGCCACCTCGTTGCCGCGGTCGCTGAGGTGCGTATGGCTGTGCAGCGCCTCGTTGTTGCGGAACACCTTGCTGGCCTGCGCGAGGCCGAGCAGGCGCGGCATCTGGCCGGCGGTGGGTGAGATGTCGGGCGAGGAGTTGGGCTGAGCCATCAGGTCCTTCCACTCGCCGTTGTCGTGAAGGCTGCGCGTGGCGAAGTGGCCGTTCATGCTGCGGCCGGCGCTGCTCGGATCGGCGTTCACGTCGGCGTGGGCGTACAGCTGCGCGAACCACTGCTGCACGGTGAGCTGGCCGATGGCGAACATGAAGGTCATGTCGCGGTAGTAGCCGCTGCGCCAGTCGCCATCGCGGAACTGCTTGGCCATGCACACCTGGGCCAGTTCCTTGCCATCGCCGAAGATGCCGAACTTGGCCTTGCCGCCCAGCACCTCCTTGCGGCCGATGAGCGAGGCCTCGCGGCTCATCACGCAGAGGGCGTAGTCGCGCAGGATTTCCTCGCGCAGTTCATCCAGGCTGATCTCGGCTTCGGGTGCGGTCTTGGTGCGGGCCATGGCTTATGCTGGGTGCCGGGCGAAGGTAGGGCCGAGGGGTGCAGGTGAGGCTTGGTCAAGGCTCGGTGATCCGCTCCTTGAGCAGGTCGAGGTTGTTGATGCCGAGCGCTGCTCTTACCTGCCGGTTCCAATCGATCATGTAGATCTCTCCGCTCGCAACAGCCCTGGCGAACCTGGCTTGTTGCTGGCGCATGCGCGCGGTGTGCTCCTTGTGGATCTGCCGGGCCTGCTCCAAGGTGACCCCTGGCTGCCTGAGGCGCGTTTCCATATTCCTCCGCTCGATCTCGGCCAGGTCGAAGAAGATATTGACCAGGACCTTGGTGGTGAGCGACCAGGGGAACATGTTCCAGGAGTCGCCGCAATCGAAAACGCTGATGGAGCGATGCCGCAGGGTTCCTGCGGTTGTATCCAGATCGAGGTACAGGTGTGTCGCGTAGTGGATCTCGGGAATCCGACCGGAGCCCCGTTGGACCACCCTCGGGGTCCCGGCCAGGCATGTGCTGTCCAGCCTGGTGGTGTCGGACCAAGGCAGGTATGCCGACCTCAGGTGGAAGTGGCGATTGCTGAGGTCGCGGTACCAGTCATTGCGTGCCACATCATGCGCCATGATGAAGGCGTGGTCCCGGGCTTGCCGTTCGGTGGGGATGGGCAGGGCCTGTTCGGACCAGAAGGTTGAATCATACGGGGTCCACGCGATGGAAGGGTACTCCTTCAGCCCTTTGCGCTCGGGGAAAAGCACGGGCACGAACTCCGCATCGCGCTCGTAGGCGTGCAGGATGGCCGTGGTGCGGAAGCGATCCTGGAAGCCGGGTCCTGCGTAATCCACCGTGTAATCCAGCTCGATGAGCTCGGGTAGGCGTCCCCGCTCCTCGTCCCAGGTCTGCCGGTATCGCAGGTCGATGGCATCGATACGGCCATCGGGCAGAAGGGGCTCGAACGGATGGGGCGAGCACGCCACGCACGCGAGCTCGAAGGCGCGCACCCCGGCAGCGCCGCGATCGAGCCAGAGGTCGAGGGTGAAGGCCATGGATGAGCCGTCCTTGGGGGTCAGCCTGATGTGGTCCATGCCATTAGGCCCATCCGCTCGCGCGATGCGCTCGGCGTGATAGCGCTTGCGCAGCGCCCTAGCACTGGTGAACGCCAAGGGGGACTCCGGGAATCGCTTGTTGGGCCAAAGCGGTTGGAACAGGAGGAGCGCCCCTCCTGTGTTGTGGTTGATGAAGTACCTATCGGCCTTCGCAGCGATGCCGATGCGGCCCTGCTTCAAGGTCAGCTTCTCCAGCGCCCCGCCGCGATAGTGCGCGGTGTAGCAGGCCTGCAGCAGCTCCACGGGCTGCTCATCGCTGTGGGTCTCCAGCTGGTAGAAGGCTTTGGCGCGCGCGCTGGGCACGCGCCGCAGCCAGGTCGATGCGGCCACAACGCGGGCATGGAGGTCCTCGTCCGGGAGGATGGTCACCTCAGCGAGCTGCGTGGCCACCCGCTTGAGCAGGATCTCCTTGCCATCGAGGTGCTGCGCCAGGGCCAGCTTGACCGTGGCATAGCCGACGTAGGAGACGCGGATGCTGTCCGCACCACCCCGCACCGGCAAGGAGAACCACCCTTCAGCATTGGTGATGGTGCCCCGGTGCTGCCCGGCCACCGCGATGGTCGCTTGCATCAAGGGCTCACGTGTCCCTGCATCCAGCACGCGGGCCATGATCCGCTGCTGCCCGCAGCTCGCCGCAGCGGCCAGGCTCAAGCATCCGACCATGAGCCAACGCATGGGCTCAAGGTAGTCACGCTGCCGCATCTTCGCACCCGCCAGCCGAAGCGCCCCATGCCGAGGCGATCGAACGTGCCTCCCACGCCCTCCCGCCTGAAGGTCATCCTCGCGTTCGCGGCGCTCTACCTGATCTGGGGCAGCACCTACTACGGCATCAAGGAAGCCCTCACGGGATTCCCGCCCTTCATGCTCGGCGGGCTCCGGTTCGCGGCGGCCGGCGCCATCATGTTCGCAATGGCCAGGGCGCAGGGCTTCAGCGTGGTGCCCGAGACGGGCTTATGGAAGGTGCTCCTCGTGGGCTTCCTGCTGCTCTTCGTGGGCAACGGCGCGGTGGTATGGGCGCAGCAGACGGTGCCCAGCGGCGTGGCGGCCATCGCCATCGCCGTGGCGCCGCTCTCCTTCACGCTGGTGGATCGGCCGCAATGGGGCGTCAACTTCCGCAGCCCCGCCACGTTGGTGGGCATCGCGGCGGGCATCGCGGGCGTGTGGCTGCTCTTCCGTGAGCGGCTCAGCGCGCAACTCACCGAGCAGGGCTTCCAGGCGGAGGCTTCGGCGATCGCCGGCCGGCTCGGTGTGGAGCAAGTACAATCCGGTGAAGCTGTCGAACACCGCCAACAGCGCCTGGCAGATGCTCACCGGCGCCGGCTGCTTCCTTACGGTGAGCGCGCTGCGCGGCGAATGGCAGGGCTTCTCCTTCGCCGACTTGCCGATGAACGCATGGGTGGCCGAGGCCTACCTGGTGATCTTCGGCAGCGTGATCGGCTTCAGCGCGTACGTGTGGCTGCTGAGCGTGCGGCCTGCCACGCAGGTGAGCACCTATGCGTACGTGAATCCCGTGGTGGCCGTGCTGCTGGGCGTATGGCTCGGCAAGGAGCGCATCGGCGCCACCGAGATCGGCGGGTTGGTGGTGATCCTTCTCGGCGTGCTGCTGATCAACTGGGCGAAGTACCGCGAGCGGTGAATCACCAGGCCTGGATGAGCGTGACCACGCCCATCGCGATCACCAGCATCAGCACGATGCGGCGGAACCGTTCCTGCGGGATGCGCGCCAGAAGGCGCTTGCCGATCCAGCTGCCGCCGAAGCTCGCCACGGCCATGAGCGGCAGGTAGGCCAGCACACCGGGGCTCATGAAGCCCTGCGAGGCGTACACCACCGAGCGGCTCACATCCACACCCATGTCGATCCACGCGCTGGTTGACACGAAGGCCTGCTTCGAGAGGCCGAAGGCGGCCAGCGTGATGCCGCGCACCGCGCCACCGGTCCCGGCCAGGCCGGCGATGGCCCCGCTCGCCGCTCCGCCGATGATCGCGTTGCGGTTGCTGGCGGCGATGCGCCATTCACTGAACAAGAGAAGCAGCGCACCGAGGCCCACGAGCAGGATGCCGAGCGTGATGGCGAGCGCGCGCTCATCGAAGAGGCTCGTGAGGCGGGCGCCGATGATGACGCCCACCACCGCCGGGATGCCGAGCCAGAGGATGAGCCGCTTCGATGCGCCATCGCGGAAGAGGATGATCTTGGCGGCGTTGCTGAACACGTGGAAGAGCGCCGTGAGGCCGAGCGCCTGGTCGAAGGGCAGGAAGAAGCCCGCCAGGGGCATCACCAGCATGCTGGAGCCGAAGCCCCCGATGGTGCCCAGCACCTCGGCGATGAGCAGCAGCGCGAAGAAGAGCGCGTAATGGGCTTCCACCGCCCGAATTAACGGCTTGCCAGCCGCTCCAGCTTGACCTTGTCCTTGATCATGATCTCGCGGCCCTGGGTCTCGATGAGCCCATCCTCCTTCATATCCGTGAGGCAGCGGATCAGCGATTCGGTGGCCGTGCCCACCACGGTGGCGAGGTCCTCGCGGCTGATCTTCACCCCAAGGCCGCCCTCGGGCCGCTCGGCGAAGCGGGCATGGATGCGCAGCAGGGCCTGCGCCACGCGTTGCCGCACACTGGCATAGGCGAGCTGCAGCAGATGCTGCTCCTTCTCCTTCACATCGTGCGCGAGCATCTTGATGAAGCGGATGCTGACGTCGCGGTCCTTGTAGAGCAGCGCCAACAGGTCCTCGCGGGGCACCAGGGCCACTTCACTGGCCTCCATGGTCTCGGCGGCCTCCAGCGCATGGCCGTTCTCCAGCAGGCCCATGTAGCCGATGAACTCGCCTGGGCCGTGCAGCCCGGTAACGAACTCCTTTCCGTCGTTGTTGATCTTGAAGGTGCGCACCTTTCCGCTGATCAGATAGGGCACCTGCCGAAGCTCGTCACCTTCGTGGAAGAGCATCTCCTTGGCGGGCAGCTTGCGCGTTTTGCGGTCCTGGCTCAGCTCCTTTAGCGCATCGAGCCCGCGTGCCTGGTCCATGAAGCGATTGAGGCCCTCGATGCCGCCATCGAAGCCCTTGCGGAACAGCTCGCTGCGCTTCAGGCGGCCCTCGATAGCGTTGAGCAGCTCGCTCTCCTCGAAGGGCTTGGTGAGGTAGTCGTCGGCGCCCAGCTCCATGCCCTTGCGCACATCGCCGCGCTCGGTCTTGGCGCTGAGGAAGATGAAGGGCAGCTCGGCGGTGGCG